>NZ_JBBWCB010000055.1:0-38512 GCF_039888995.1 Pseudomonas rossensis
GACTGGCACTAGCCATAGATGGCCCGTTTGGTTGACACACAAAACATGTGGGAGCGAGCTTGCTCGCGAAGAGGCCATCACAGTCAACATCGATGTTGAATGTAAGGCCGCCATCGCGAGCAAGCTCGCTCCCACAGGGGGCACGTGGTGTTCACGCCTTCAGTGGCGGGTTTTAAGCCTTGCGAAAATGCGGGATCACTTTCTCGCCGATGTTGCGCAGGGTCTCCAGTTGCGCCCACTGCGGCACGGTGCCCATCTGGCAGATGAACAGGATTTCGTCGGCACCGGCATCGATCAGGCGCTGCACGTAACCGATGCAATCCTCGACAGTGCCGTAGGCGTGGTTGGGGTTCATCATCGCCATGGTCGGGTCGGAGAAATCAACGCTGACTTCTTCCGAGGCGAAGCGCGACTTGATCACGCTCTGGCCGTTGCCATCGACGAAGGTGTCGTCCTTCCACTTCTCCGGGTCCGGACGCTCGCCACCGCCGTACCAGTAGCCCAACGATTCCATGAAGTAGCGCTGGCCACGAATGCCAATGCGGCGCGCCTCTTCATTGTTTTCCAACACGATCGCCGGGCACAGGGCTGCGATGTGCCGGTTGGGACGGAAGCCCACTTGTTTCTTCTCGTCGCGCTTGTCCCAGGCCTCGTGGTAGACCTCGACTTTCTTGGCGATTTCTTCCGGGCCACCGAAGCCCAACACCAGGGCGCCCATGCCGCGACCGCCGGCGTTTTTCAGCGACTCGGTGTTGGTGCAGGCCAGGTACATCGGCGGGTGCGGGTCTTGATAAGGCTTGGGATGGATCGGTCGTTTGGGGATCTGTACGAAGTCGCCGTTATGTTCGATTTCGTCCTGCACGAACATTTTCGGGATCAGGTACATCATCTCGTCGATCTGCGGCTGCAGGGTTGCCAGGTCGTAACCGAAGGTGCCGGCCTCCTGCTGGGTGCCACCCTTGCCGACGCCAAAATGCACCCGGCCTTTGGACAACAGGTCGAGGGTGGCGATGCGTTCCGCGACTTTCACCGGGTGGTTCATCGCCGGTGGCAGGCAGACCACGCCGTGGCCGATGCCGATGCGTTCGGTCTTGCCGGCGACGAAGGCCAGCATGGTTTCCGGCGCGGACATGTGCGAGTAGTTGCTCAGCGCCGTGTGCTCTACGCACCAGAAGGTGTCGAAGCCGAGCTTGTCGGCCAGCACAGCCTGCTCAACGGTATCTTCGAAAATCTTGCGGTCGCCTTCACGGCTGGAGTCCACCGTCTGGGCTTCGTAAATCAGTGAAAATTTCATGGTTGATCCTTGTGTTTATTGGATGCGCAGTCGGCGCCAGAGACCTACGCCTTGTGCCCATGCTCGGGCATCGGCGGGGCGCTCGAATCACGCAAACGGACTAGCTGACTCAAAGGGAAAAGTCAGAGAAAAAAGTCATTACTGTCCTGGCCCATGCTGACCCCGCCGAGATTCCAGGCGTACTTGGCCGGGTTGTTTGCGACGTGGGCGCGGCCGGTGTGAATGTCGCGGAATGCCCGGTTGATCGTGTGGCTGCGGAAGATGGTCGAGGCGCCGCTGTTGAACATCAGGTCGGCAACCGCTTTGGCGCACTTGTCGGCCACCAGCGCCGAGTCGTAACGCATCTTCACCCGCTCGGGCATGCTCAACGGCTCTGCGCTTTGGGCCCTTTGCATCATCAGAGCGAAGTTGCGCTGCAGGACGGTTTTGCACTCGTCGACGCAGACCATGGCGTTGGCCAGCGCGGATTGCGCGGCCGGGTCCTGGACCATTTTTCGACCGTCGTTGACCCCGACCCGCGCGCGGTTGTGCTCGACAAACTGATCCACCGCGCCCTGCAGGGCACCAATGGCCGAGGACGACACCGCGCGCACAAAAATCTGCCCGAACGGCAGGCGGAACAGCGGCGCGGTGTTCACTGCGTTACCCGGACTGTCCTGCATGAAACCGTCGAACGCCCGATGAGTGCGGTACTCCGGAACGAAGGCGTTCTCCACCAGGATGTCGTGGGAGCCGGTGGCTTCCAGGCCCATGACATTCCAGTTGTCGAGCACCTGGTAGTCGCTGCGCGGCACCAGGAACGTCCGGTAATCCGGTGCCCCGCCCGCCTCCTCTGGTGGCACCAACGCCCCCAGGAACACCCAGTCGCAATGCTTGCTGCCGGAAGAAAACCCCCAGCGCCCGCTCAGCTTGAAACCACCCTCGACCCGCTCGACCTTGCCCACCGGCATATAGGAAGAAGAGATCAGCACACTGGAGTCGGCGCCCCAGACATCCTGTGCCGCACGGTCATCGAACAGCGCCAGTTGCCAGTTATGGATCGCCACCACCCCCAGCACCCAGGCCGAGGACATGCAGCCTTCGGCGAGGGTCATCTGCACCTCGAAGAAGTCCTTGGGTTCGAGTTCATAGCCTTCCCAGCGCGATGGCTGAAGGATGCGAAAGAACCCGGCACCGTGGAAATCCTTCAGCGTTTCTTCAGGCAGCTGGCCGGCTTGCGCGGCGTTCAGGGCACGTTCACGCAAGATCGGCACCAGCTCGCGGGCACGTTGGCTCAGACGCTGGCGAATCAGGTCTTGGTTGAGCATTTTTATTGTTCTCCTCTGTTCACCCCATCCGCCGGGGCGCGCGTGCAGCGGGGCGGATGCAGCACCGGTGGTGCTCGCCTCCACAGCGGCATTCAAGCAATGCGCGCAGCAGTGGGCATCC
Source organism: Pseudomonas rossensis (assembly GCF_039888995.1). Lineage (NCBI taxonomy): Bacteria > Pseudomonadati > Pseudomonadota > Gammaproteobacteria > Pseudomonadales > Pseudomonadaceae > Pseudomonas > Pseudomonas rossensis. Next base: position 2,723 of record NZ_JBBWCB010000055.1, read on the forward strand.
CTCAAACGGACCATGTGGCGTTGAAGAAAAGCGAAGGATGAAAGCGAAGATCAAAAGATCGCAGCCTGCGGCAGCTCCTACAGGGGACTGCGTACAGCCGTAAGAGATTGGTCGGCAGATAAGCCGCCATCGTCGGAACGCCGCCCGGACCAAGCTCGCTCCCACAGGGGATCGGTGTTCGCCTTTCGCCTTTCGCTCCTCACCACTCAACAGGCCGAGCGTTAGCTCGCCTGCAGCCCTTGATCTTGATCCACCCGCCCCTTCGGGAGGCTGAGTGGAGGTGTTCATCTGGGGGGCAGGCGCGAAGCGCCGTTCGACGAAGTCGAACACATCGAGAGGAGGTTGAAGCGAAGCCAACCGGAGGCGATGCCCCCAGATGGACACCGGAGCGAAGGAACGCCGAGCCTAAGCGAGGGGCCGGACGCTCGGGGCGAGACCTTTGCTTCCTTTGGGGCGTTTGCCAAAGGGAGTTGCCGTAAGGGCGAAACCGTCAGCCGCCACAACCGAAGAAATGGATAAGTACTCGATCAACAAGAGCCTGGTCGGCCCGAAGGCCGCCAAGGCCTAGTCCCCTCGGACGATGTTACAGCGGGGCGTCAGAGCAAGAATCCATCGCACTCCATGCACAACGAAAGGGCTAGTGCGATGAACGACATCAATTTGAAAGCCGACATGCTCCAGGCCATGCGCCGCCTGGCCAAGTCAGTCACCATAATCAGCACCAGTAACGGCTCCGAGCGTTTCGCCATGGCCGCCACGGCAGTCGACTCCCTCAGCACCGAACCACCCTCGCTACTCATCTGCATCAACAAAACCGCTTCCCCCCATGCCGCACTGGCGACCGGCGCAGACTTCTGCGTCAACATCCTCGGCGTCGAACAACAAGACCTGGCACACCTGTGCAGCGGCGCAATCAAAGGCGAAGCACGATTCGACCGAGGCAACTGGCTGACCAGTGCCGGCGGCATTCCCTATCTGGGTGACGCCCAATCGGCAATCCTCTGCCGGCAAGACGGCCACTTCAGCTACGGCACCCACACCGTCTTCATCGGGCGCATCCTGCAAATCCACACCAGCGAAGCGATCACCCCGCTGGTCTACCTCGACGGCACCTACACCACCACCGCCAAACCCGTCCCCTCCTTCGCTGTCGCCGGCTGAGGCCTGAAAAAATGGACAGCCTGAACGGGTTGACGGCGTTGCGAGTCAGCAGCGCCGACCAGCTGCAATGGGATGATCGCTGCGACTTGCTGGTGGTCGGTTTTGGCGGCGCCGGCGCCTGTGCCGCCATCGAAGCGGCCAGTCGCGGATTGGCGGTGTTGGCGCTGGACCGCTTTGAAGGTGGCGGCGCCACCGCGCTCAGTGGCGGAGTGGTGTATGCCGGTGGCGGCACGCCGTATCAGCGCCAGGCCGGCTATGACGATAGCAGCGACGCGATGTCCAGCTACCTGCGCCAGGAAGTCGGCGAGGCTGTCAGCAGCCAAACTTTGCGGGACTTCTGCGAAGGCAGTTGTGAACAACTGGCGTGGCTTGAGCGTCAGGGTGTCGCGTTCGAATCCAGCGTGCCACCGCATAAAACTTCGTACCCGAGCGATCAGTACTACCTTTATTACTCCGGCAACGAAGCCGTGCCGGCCTATGCCGCCATTGCCAAACCGGCACCTCGCGGTCACCGCACCCAAGGCCCCGGCATGTCTGGCGCCAGCCTGTTCGCCCCGCTCAAGGCCAGCGCCTTGCGTCACGGTGCGCGCCTGCGCAGCCAGTGCGAAGTGCGGCGGCTGGTGCTCGACACCAGCGATCACGTGCTGGGGGTCGAAGCCTGGCACCTGCCGCCCGGTAGTCGCGCAGCCCGTCAACATGCCCGGCTTTCGCGCTGGGCCAGCGCCATCCACATGTACGCCCCGGCATTGGCCGACCGTTTGCGCGCTCGCTTGCGACGCATCGAACAAACCAGTGCCGAACGCCAGCTGATTCGCGCCGAACAGGGTGTGTTGCTGAGCAGCGGCGGTTTTATCTTCAATCGCGGGTGGGTCCACCAGCATGCGCCGCAGTATCTGGCCGGTTTGCCGCTGGGGACCACCGGCTGTAACGGCAGCGGAATCGCCCTGGGCCAGAGTGCCGGCGGCAGCGTGGCACGGATGGACAAGGTCAGCGCCTGGCGTTTTATCAATCCACCGCTGGCCTGGGCCCGAGGACTGATCGTCAATGCTCGCGGTCAGCGTTACGCCAACGAAGAAATCTACGGTGCGACCCTCGGCCACGCGATGGTCGAAGAGCAGGACGGCCGCGCCATTCTGATTCTCAACCGGGCGTTGGTACGCGAGGCATTACGTCAGGTCGGACCGGGCAAGGTCTGGCAATTCCAGCGCCTGCCGGTGCTGCTCAATTTGCTGTTTAACGCCCGGCGCAGCAACAGCTTGACGAGGCTGGCCACGCGTTGCGGATTGCCCGTCGAGGCCTTGCGACAGAGCGTAGAAACCTACAGCCGCGCCGCGCGGGGCGAAGTCGTTGATACGTTCGGCAAGTCGCAAGCCATGCTCGCCGATATGGACCAGGGGCCGTGGTACGCCCTCGATCTGTCATTCGCAAGCCGCCTGTTTCCCTGCCCGGTCATCACCCTTGGCGGGCTGAAAGTCTGCGAGCACAGCGGTCAGGTGCTGGACCACGCAGGTCAGCCGATCCAAGGTCTTTACAGCGCCGGCCGCAATGCAGTCGGGGTCGCTTCCAACCTTTATGTCTCCGGCCTGTCACTCGCCGATTGCATCTATTCAGGTCGCCGGGCCGCTGCCCATCTGGCCGATCAAGTCGCACTTCAAACCACACGCTCAGGAGAACAACAATGCAACGTGTAGAAGGCAAAGTCTGCATCATCACCGGCGCCGCCAGCGGCATCGGTCGCGAAGACGCCCTGCTGCTGGCCCGCGAAGGTGCCAAAGTCGTGCTGACCGATCTCAACCAAGAAGCCGGACGCCAGGTCGCCGCAGAAATCGGCAGCAATGCGCTGTTCATTCGCCACGACATTGCCAGCGAAAGCGATTGGCAACACGTGATCAAAACCACCCTGGAACACTTCGGGCGCCTCGACGTACTGGTGAACAACGCTGCGATTCTGGCCTTGGGCAGCATCGAAGACACCACGCTTGAACTGTGGCAGAAGGTGCAGAAAATCAATGGAGACGGTTACTTTCTCGGCTGCAAATACGCGATCCAGGCCATGAAGGAAACCGGCGGCGGCTCGATCATCAATATGTCGTCGGTGGCGGCCCTCGGCGCGATGCCTATGTTCTGTGCCTACTCGGCGTCCAAAGGCGCGGTGGCGGCAATGACTCGCTCGATTGCCTTGCACTGCAAGCAACAGGGCTACCGCATTCGCTGCAACAGCGTGCACCCGGATGGCGTCAACACGCCGATGACCCAGGCCTTGACCGGCGGCCAGCCGATCCCTCAGGAAGCCCTCGACCAAGACCCGATGAACCGCATGTGCGCCCCTGGGGACATTGCCAATGTGGTGCTGTTCCTCGCCACTGACGAGTCACGTTTCGTCAACGGTGCCGAGATCCGCGTCGACAACGCCCAATTGATCAGCGGGCTCTGAGGCCGAGGTGAACATGGGCACGCAACAGCAGAACCTGACACCGGCCGAATCAGCGACAGGAAGCTACTCATTGCAAGTGTGCGCGGTGATCGACGAGACCTTTGATGCGCGCTCGCTGGTGCTGGATATACCGCCAACCTTGCGTGAGCGCTTTCGTTACAAACCGGGCCAGTTCCTGAGTTTTCGCGTGCCTTGCGCCGGCAAGCTGTTGACCCGCTGTTACTCCATGGCCAGCTCGCCGCTGTCGGATGCGCTGCCCAAGGTCACGGTCAAACGGGTCGAGGGCGGTCGGGTGTCGAACTGGATGAACGAGGTCCAGGTCGGCGACTGGCTGGAGGTGTTGCCGCCAGCCGGGCATTTCTGTCTGGACGAGGAGCAATCGGTTGATAGACCGCTGGTGCTGTTCGGCGGAGGATCGGGCATTACCCCGGTGTTTTCCATACTCAAATCGACGCTGCGCAGCAGCCGGCGGCCGATCAAGTTGGTCTACGCCAACCGTGATGAAGCCTCGGTGATTTTCAAGGATGAGTTGTGTCAGTTGATCAAGGCGCATCCTGATCAACTGCACGTGGTGCACGTCCTCGACTCGGTTCAGGGTTACCTCACCGATGCCCAGGTGCGTCATCTGCTGCGCGGTTCGGCTGGCGGTGACTACTTTATCTGCGGACCGGGGCCGTTCATGGACACCGTGGAGCGCACGCTGTTGGGACTGGGCGAAGCCGCCGAACGCATCCATGTCGAAAGATTTGTATCGCCTCCGGATCCCGACGAACTACTCGCCGAAGAAACCCTGGCCCGGCTGGCTGCCCTCGGATCACTGTGCGAGGCGTTGATTGTCGAGCTCGATGGTCAGCAACACGAAATCGCTTGTCGTCCTGGCGACACCCTGCTGCAAAGTTGCAAGGCCGCAGGCCTCGACGTGCCTTCATCCTGTGAAGAAGGGTTTTGCGGAGCGTGCATGTGCGTGGTCGCGGAAGGCGAAATCCAGCTCGCGCGCAACGATGTGCTCAGCGCCAAGGAGCTGGCCGAGGGCTGGACGCTTGCGTGCCAGAGCCGTCCGACCGGTGCCCGGGTGCGGCTGAAATTCCCTGACTGAGTACGCGCTCCCCTGTAGGAGCTGTCGAGTGCAACGAGGCTGCGATCTTTTGATGTTTCAAAGACAAGATCAAAAGATCGCAGCCTCGTTGCACTCGACAGCTCCTACAGGGGGGTTCGAGAGCCACAGCATTCCCCAATTGAGACGCTCTGTCGCCATAGTCTCAACGGACGATCACCTTGACCGGGTCTGCGGTTAGACTCGGCCACAGCATTAGCCCACAACAATAAAAGAGGTGCAGTTATGGCTCGTTTGCAGAACAAGGTCGCGGTGGTTACCGGCGGCGCTTCAGGGATCGGTCTGGCCTGTGTGCGCCGCTTCGCCGCTGAAGGCGCGCAAGTGGTGGGGCTGGACATCGGCACCGCACCGGCGGATTTCCCTGGCCTGTTCATGACCCTCGATGTGCGCGATGAAGCGCAGGTCCAGCAGGTCATGCAAGAAGTCATCGGTCACTTCGGGCGCATCGACGTGCTGGTCAACGCGGCCGGCGTCGCCGACCAGGGCAGCGTGACCCAGACCACCACCGCCAACTGGCAACGGGTGATGGACATCAACCTGACGGGCAGCATGCTCACCAGCAAATACGCGCTGGAATCGATGGTGTCGCAACGCAGCGGTTCGATCATCAATGTCGGCTCGATCTTCGGCTTGCAAGGCTGCGACGGCAACGTCGCCTATAACGTCTCCAAGGGTGGCATCAACCAGCTGACCCGCTCGATGGCCATTGATTACGGCTACGCCAATATCCGCGTCAACGGCTTGTGCCCCGGCCTGATCGAAACACCGATGACCAGCATGGTCCGCGAGCAGGAAGCCTTCCACGCCTTCTTCGCCTCGCAGCACATGCTCAATCGCTCCGGGCAACCGGAAGAAGTGGCCAACGTCGCGCTGTTCCTGGCTTCAGACGAAGCATCCTTTGTCAGCGGCCAGATGATCGCCGTGGACGGTGGTTTCTCCGCCGGTCGCCGCTTCGCCCCGCCCGCCGCGTAACGTCTATCCGGCCGGGCACCCTGCCCGGCCTCTCCCCTTTTCGCACTTGTCCTCTAGCCGAGGAGGCCCCATGCCGCCTGTCGCAAACGCACTGACCATCGCCCAACTGTTCGCCAACGCTGCCCAGGCCTACGGCGACCGCCCGGCCATCGAGGATGACGGGCGCTCGATCAGCTACCGGGAACTCGACCAGCTGCGCCGCCAAGCCGCCCGCGCGCTGCTGGCAATGAACGTTCAAGCCGGGGATCAGGTGGCGATCTGGGCGCCTAATATGTGGGAATGGATCGTGGCCGCCGGTGCGCTACAAAGTGTCGGCGCAGCACTGGTGCCACTCAACACCCGCATGAAAGGCAGCGAGGCTGGTTACATCCTTCGCGAAAGCGGTGCCTGCGTGTTGTTTGCCATCGGTGAATTTCTGGGTGCCGATTACCCGCGCATGCTGGCGTCTGAAGCACTGCCGGCGCTACGGCAGATCGTCACCTTGCGCGACGGGGGGTCGGGCACGCTGGGGTGGCAAGATTTTCTCGATCTGGCGGCCGACGTGTCGCAATTGGCGCTGCAAACCCGCGAACGCAGCGTTGGCCCACAAGCACTGTCCGACCTGCTGTTCACTTCGGGGACCACCGGCAAGCCCAAAGGCGTGATGACCAACCATGGACAAAATCTGCGGGTGATACGCGACTGGAGCGAGGTGGTGGGTTTGCGTGAGGGCGATCGCTACCTGATCGTCAATCCGTTCTTCCATTCCTTCGGTTACAAGGCCGGTTGGCTGGCGGCGCTGATGCGCGGCTGCACCATCGTGCCGCAGCAGGTGTTCGATGTGCAGACAGTGCTTGAGTGCGTCGAGCGCGAACGGATCACCGTGCTGCCCGGCCCACCGACCCTCTATCAGTCATTGCTCGCCCACCCACAACGCAGCGAATTTGACCTGACGTCATTGCGGGTAGCGGTGACGGGTGCCGCGGCGATTCCGGTGGAGATGATCCGGCGCATGCGTGACGAACTGGGGTTTGCCACCATCGTCACCGCCTACGGTCTTACCGAAGTCTGCGGTTTTGCGACGATTTGCCGTCCTGGTGATTCGCCGGAGTTGGTCGCCAACACTAGCGGCCGGGCCATGCCCGGTGTGGAAATCCGCTGCGTTGGCAGCACGGGCCGCAGCCAGCCGGCCAACGTTCCCGGCGAGGTTCAGGTGCGCGGCTACAACCTGATGCAGGGTTATTTCAATGATCCGCAGGCCAGCCGGGAAGTCCTCGATGCCGACGGCTGGCTGCACACCGGGGACATCGGCGTGCTCGACGAACAGGGTTACCTGCGCATCACCGACCGCCTCAAGGATATGTTCATCACTGGAGGTTTCAACGTGTACCCGGCGGAGATCGAGCACTGTTTGCTGACCTACCCCGGCGTGGCCCAGGTCGCGGTGATCGGCATCCCCGATGAACGTCTTGGTGAAGTGGCGATGGCCTTCCTTCTGCCGGCTCCGGGCATAGAGATCGAGCAGGCCCGATTCCTCGCCTGGTGCCGCGAGCAGATGGCCAACTACAAAGTGCCGCGCCGGGTGCGAGTGCTTGAGAGCATGCCGCTCAACGCAGCGGGCAAAGTGACCAAGAATGTGTTGCGTGAGTGGGCCGGGATTGGCGCTGACTGATTGGTAACTTCATTTCTCCAGTCGAACACAATCCCTGTGGGAGCGAGCTTGCTCGCGATAGCGGCCTGACAGTCAACATAGATGTTGAATGTTATGGCCTAATCGTCGGAACGCCGCCCGGAGCAAGCTCGCTCCCACAGGGTTTTGTGTTTGACCTGCCGAATGTGGGCTAGATCACCCGTGCCGGATGCTGCTGGCGCGGGTCGCCGAGCATGGCGCGGTGGGAAGGTGGCTGGCGGCCGCCGGCTTCGCTGATGCCGTAACCGGCGGCTATTTCGGCGGTGATTAATGTCTGCCCGGAGAACGTCATCAACTGCGGGTCATTGAGCAATTCGTGAATCACCCGGCCGTTGAATTGCGGGGTTTCGGCATCCGCCAGAAAGGCCTTGTATTGCTCGCCATGTTGCTCGCCGGCTATCCGGGTGCGTTCGGTCAATTGCGGACCGAGCCATAGCGATAACGCCGCCACGCCTCGCCCCTCGAAGTCGACGGCCATGTCGGCCGCCAGTTTGTCGCAACCAGCCTTTTGCGCACCATACGCGGGGCCATGCATGTAACACCCGGCACCGAATGACGAGGTGAAACAGATCAGCCCTCGACCGGTGCGCAGCAACAACGGCGCGGCGTGATAACTGGCGATATAAGCCGAACGCAGACCAACGTCGAGGATCCGTACCAGGTCCAGCGGTTTCTCCCAGAAAGGTCCCGGTTCGATCAACTGGTCATGAATGAACGCGGCATTGTTCACCAGCAAATCCAGTTGCCCGCATTCCTTTTCAACCCGGGCGAACAGTGCCTGGACCTGCGCATCATCGGCATGATCGCAGACCACCGCGATACCCCGCCCACCCGCAGCAGTAATCGCGGCAGCCGTGTCGTTGAGTGAGCCGCGCAATGCATGCCCGTACACATTCGATCCGCCGTGCTCCGGCGCACGTCCGGTGACGAACACCGTCATGCCCGCTGCGCCAAGGGCCTGGGCGATGCCCTGACCGACCCCACGACTGGCGCCCGTCACCACGGCAACCTGTTTGCGTTGGCTATTCATTCGACACTCCTGAACAAGGTTGTGGCCGAACTGGTCTCGCTCTGACACTTGATGTGATTGGCCGCCAGGTAACCAAAGGTCATCGCCGGGCCAATGGTCGAACCGGCGCCCGGGTACGTGCGCCCCATCATCGAAGCGGCGCTGTTGCCGATGGCATACAAACCGTTGATGGGTTGCCCGTCCTCATGCAATACGCGGGCATGAACATCGGTCAGCAAACCACCCTTGGTGCCGATATCCCCGGCATCAATGCGCACGGCGTAGAACGGACCTTTGAGCAACGGCGCCAGGCAAGGATTGGGCTGCACATTCGGATCACCGTAGTAGCGATCGAACAGCGATTCACCTTTATGGAAATCTGCGTCGACACCCTGCACGGCCATGCCGTTGAAACGCTGCACCGTACTGACCAGACCGGCACCGTCGACGCCGATTTTTTCTGCCAGCGCCTGCAAACTCGCAGCCTTGTAAAAATACTCGCGCAGATGCTCGGGCAGCTGCCAATCGCGCTGGGCGTAGCCTGGAAGTAACGCGCCGCAGGGGTACTTGCGGCGGAACTCGGCGTCGAACACCATCCAGCACGGCACACTCACCGCGCCTTCGCGATTGTTGGCGTACATCGCGTAAACGATATCGGTATAGGGCGCGGCTTCGTTGACGAAGCGTTCGCCGGCAGAGTTGACCAGTACGCAGCCTGGCAAGGTCCGCTCGACGAACAGTGCACGCTGCTTTTCTTCGCCCTGGACATGGGTGGTCGGCGCCCACCAGCTATGGTCCATCAGCGCCGTGCGAGCACCGATGGCCTGGCCGGCGCGAATGCCGTCACCGGTATTGTGCGGCGGCGTGGCACTCCAGGTGGCCTGGGTCGGCTGTGGCAGATACTGCGTACGCATCGCCTGATTACGCTCGAAACCACCGGCGGCAATGATCACGCCGTAGCGTGCCTTGACGTTAAGTAACTGCCCGTCGCGACAGACGCGAGCACCGCCAACCCGATCGCCAACGATCAGCAATTCTTCCAGTGCACTGTTCAGCCAAAGGGACTTGCCGCGATCCTGCAAGGAACAGCGCAAGGCACCGATCAAGGCATTGCCAAGGGTCAGGAAGCGGTCGCGGCGTGACAGCCGCCGCCCCTCGCGGTCACGCCAGTAACGCCACATCACCCGCAGCGTCAGTCGCAACCAGCCAGGGCCACGACACAGCAGAACCTGCGCCTCTTTCATGGTCATCGCCATGCGTCCCATCATCAGTGTTCCGGGGGATGGCGCACGCATGCGCAGAAACTCTTCACCCAGTTCGGCGGCGTCAAACGGTTGCGGGTCCATGGAGCGATAACCCGGTTTTCCGCCTTCGACTTCCGGGTAGTAATCGGCATAGCGAGGCTGCGCCTCGAAACGCACGCGGGTCTGTTGCTCAAGGTATTCGACCATCTCGCGACCGTGTTCGACATAGGCTTCGATACGCCCGTCATCGATCTCGCCATGGGTCACCGCGCGGATATAGGCGATCGCTTCTTCCGCTGAATCACTACCGCCCAGAGCTTTGATCCGATGGTTGTCCGGTATCCAGATGCCGCCGCCAGACACCGCCGAGGTGCCGCCGTATTCGGCGCTCTTCTCGATCAACAGCGCATTGAGCCCCAGATCGTGGGCACGCAGCGCCGCAGTCATTCCCCCCGCTCCGGAGCCAACCACCAGTACATCGCAGCACTCATCCCATTTGATCCCGGCAGCTTTCATGCGATCACCCTTGCTCAGCGCCCATCAGGCAAAAACCGCCGCCGCCAGATCTTCGCCCGGTGCAGTCGGTCTCGGGATTGTTCGCCGCGTGCCCTGAACGGTCATCGTCCGATGGGACTAAGGCGATGGGCGCCCCAGCCCCGTGCAAATCGCTTAGTCCGCTTGGACGATGTTGCGCTCGAAAGCTGACTCCATAGTCGCCCACAGCACCAATCACCCCCTGAAATGCAGGTCGGGCAGGTCTGACCTGGGCATGAGGACGACATGATAAAAACAATAATCGCCCCACAATCGCTGCACCCTCGCGTACAGCTGGCCATGCTCTTGCTGGCTGGTGGACTGGGCAGTCAAGCCAGCGCCATGAGTTTCCAGCCGAACGAGGATTTGAGCGTCGACTGGGATACCACACTGACGTACAGCCTGGCCTGGCGGACCGACTCTCGCGATCACAAGCTCACGGCCAATGCCAACGGCAACGATGGCGACAACGCGTTCGACAAAGGCAGCCTGATCAACAACCGCACTGGTTTCCTCACCGAGGCCAACATCAAATGGCGTGAGGACTACGGGGTGTTCCTGCGTGGGACGGGGTTCTACGACAACGTTTACGACCGGGGCAACGACAACGACACGGGCACCTCGAACTGCTTCGCCGGCGGTCATTGCAACCGTCCCGACCGGTTTTCCCAGGACACCATCGATCAACACCGCAATGAACTGCGCATGCTCGATTACTACGCGTATGGCACCTGGGACATCGGTGGCCATACCTTCAACGCGCGGCTCGGCAATCAGGTGGTGAGCTGGGGTGAAAGCCTGTTCTACCCCGGCATTTCCGCTGCCCAGAGCCCGGTGGATGCGACCAAGTCGACCACTCCGGGGGTTGAGGTCAAGGAAATCCTGCTGCCCGTCGGCCAATTGTTCACGCAGTTCAGCCTGACCGACAGCCTCGACCTGCAGGCCTACTACCAATACAAATGGGAAAAAACCGAGTTGTTCGGCGTGGGTAGTTACTTCTCCACCACCGACTTCATCGACGAGGGCGGCTTCAACGACGCCAGCGGTTTCCTGACACGCCTGGGTGACGACAAGCCGAGCGACAGCGGCCAATACGGTGTGGCCCTGACCTATGCGGCAGAGTCACTGAACAACACCGAGTTCGGCCTCTACTACTCGCGCTACCACGACAAGACCCCGTCGCTGGATTTTCAGACCGACCTGGGGCGCTACCGAGTGCGCTACTTCGACAACATCGACCTGTACGGAGCGAGTTTCGCCACGGTGCTAGGCAGCGTGAGCTGGGCCGGTGAAGTCAGCTACCGCGACGGCCAGCCAGTGATGGTCGATAACGGTTTCTCAAGCCCGGTGCGCGGCAAAACCATGCAGGCGCAGACGTCGATGATCTACGTGCTTGGCCCGACATCATGGGCCGACAACACCACCCTGATCGGTGAGCTGGTCTACAACACCGTGCTCAGCAACGACAAGTCGGAACCTGTGACATTGGCCCCCGGATTCTCGCTGCCGGGCACCGAAAGTCTGGTCTATGACCGCGACGCCTTCGGTTACACGGTTCAGGCGAACTTCGATTACAACAACGTGTTCAGCGGCTGGGACATGTCGGTGCCCGTCACCTACAGCACCGCCGCCCAGCATGACAGCGCACTGGTGGGCTCGATCAACTCAGGCCAGGGCGACGACCGCGCGAGCATCGGCAGCTCGTGGCGCTATCTGGGCAACTTCACCGTTGAAGCCCGTTACAACGCCTACCTGGGCAACGCCAACAACGCCCCGTTGGCAGACCGCGACAACGTCGCCCTCAACTTCAAATACCGGTTCTGAATCCCCTGATGGAGGAGCACAGCATGTCTAGATTTACCCACACATTGTTGGGCACGGCGTTGGCCGTCAGCCTGCTCGGCAGTGGCCTGGTTCAGGCCAAAATCAGCAATGAAGAAGCCGCACGCCTGGGTCAGGACCTGACCCCGATGGGTGCCGAAAAAGCGGGCAACGCCGACGGCAGCATCCCGGCCTGGACCGGAAAATGGCGCGGCTTGCCGCCGCAGCTCAAATACGCGGGCCCTGGCACGCCGTACCCGGACCCGTACGCGGCAGAAAAGCCGATGTTCGTGATCAATGCGCAGAACATGGACAAGTACGCCGACAACCTCACCGATGGCCAAAAAGCGTTGCTTAAACGCTACCCCGCGACCTTCAACATTCCGGTGTACCCGAGCCATCGCGACTTCCGTTTCGATCAGCGCCTGGAAGACCTCGTCAAGAAAAACGCGGTCAGCGCCGAACTGGCCAACGACAACAACGACACGCAAAACGCCTGGGGCGCCTCGCCGTTCCCGATTCCAAAGAACGGTAGCGAGTTGATGTTCAACCATACGCTGGCCGGACGCGCCAACACCGAAGAGGCCAACTACGGTCAGGCCGTGGTGTACTCCAACAAGGAACGGGTACTGGAAGAGGTCAATTACAAGATCTTTTCGATCTGGTCCAGCCCGGATAAAACCCTGGAGAGCGCCAACGGCATTCTCACCAACTTCCTGATCACCACCCTGGAGCCGGTGCGCAAGAAAGGCGAGATTGTCGTCGGTCACGAGTTCATCAACCCGACCGCCTCCCCTCGCCAGGCCTGGCAGTACAGCCCGGGGCAACGTCGGGTACGTCGTGCGCCAACCGTAGGCTATGACTCACCGAGCGGCGCCGGCGGTTTTCGAGTGTATGACGAAGACCGCTTGTTCAACGGTGCACCGGATCGCTACAACTGGACCATCGTCGGCAAGAAAGAAATCTACATCCCGTACCACAACTACAAGATCGATGAGCCGGGCGTAAATACTAACCAGATACTGGCCACCACCGGTCACATCGACCCGCAATACATGCGCTACGAAAAGCATCGCGTCTGGGTGCTGCAGGCCACCCTCAAGGAAGGCGCCCGCCATATTTACGCCAAGCGTGTGTTGTACCTGGACGAGGACTCCTGGGCCGCAACCCTGGCCGACAACTACGACAGCCGCGGCGAGCTTTGGCGCACCAACATGCAAACTTCGATCTACGCCTACGAACTGCAGCGCTACCACGCTCGCCTCGGGATCTACCATGACCTGATCGCCGGCTCCTATCTGGTTGACCGTATGTTGATCGATCAAAAGCCCGCCAAGCTCAACGCCACCGCCTTCACTGAAGACGAATTCACCCCCGGCAATCTGCGCAAACTCGGCACCCGCTAAGCCCTCTGCGCCCTGACCGATTTACTCGGTCGGGGCGTTGTGCTTTTTTGAACTCGCTCATTTCACGGAAAACTCCCCATGAATAAATTGCTCACTGGCGTCATCGCCATGGCCAGCGTCGGTCTGTCGATGCAGGCCAACGCCTTGAACATCCTGTTGACCAACGACGATGGTTGCCGGGCGCCCGGCATCGATGCGATGTACCGGGCGCTGACGGCCGCCGGGCATCAGGTGACCCTCGTCGGTCCGTTGAACGACAGCAGTGGCATCAGCGCAGCCAGCGTGGTCGTGCCCGGGCAGGCGTTGGCAGTGACCGAGTTTGCGCCAGGTAAATTTTGCGTCGGCCCACCCGAGGGCTACACCCCGCCCACGGGCAAGACCTCCGCCATCGGCACTCCGGTGGATGCAGTCAATGTTGGCCTGGACGTGCTGCTCAAAGGCAATCCACCAGACCTGGTGGTGTCGGGCAGTAATTTTGGTGAAAACGTCGGCCCGCTGACGCAAATGTCCGGCACCTTGAACGCAGCGATCCGCGCAATGTTCAAGGGCATTCCGGCGGTGGCGGTGTCGACGGCCATCGACATGGACCTGATCATCCGCGACCAACAGGCCGGCTACCGCAAAACCCTCGGCGCCATGGACGACACCGCGCGGTTTGCGGTGAAGGTTATCGAGCAGGCAAGCCACGCGGGTGCTCAAGCCAAACAGGCCTGCGGAAAAAACAACCCCGACTGCGAATTGAATGTGCTCGGTTTGCCGGGTGTCAGCGGGTTGAATATCAATTACCCGGCGCTGGCGGCCAGTGACGTCAAAGGCGTGAGTGTTGCCCCGATCGGCAATTGGGATCGGGTGAACTTCACTTCTCAGCGCGGCTCCGACGGCGTGGTTCACGTCAACCTGGTCGCCCCGCCGACACCGACGGCCGCCCAGCAACAGGCCGATGCGTATCAGCTGTGGCAGGGGCATGCGGTGATCACCGTGATCGACGGCAACATGAGTGCACCCGGTGCGGTTCAGGATCAGGCGAAGGAAATGTTGCGGGGAATAAAACCTTAAGGCATGCAGAACCTCTCTGTGGGAGATTCTATGTCGCCTGCCAAACCGCTATCGCGAGCAAGCTCGCTCCCACAGGTTTTTTGCCGGTCTCGGTATTCGTGTACGACCCCAATCCCCTGTGGGAGCGAGCTTGCTCGCGATGGAGACGACACTGTTTCTGATCAAACCCAAATTGCATCCCACAGCGGATACTCGCCCAGCTTCTCTACCAACCCTGCCCGCAATGGGTTCGCAACGACATAACGGGCAAGTTTTACCAAGTCCTCATCTCGCCGCAGCGCCCGATCGTGATAACCCTGTTGCCAAAGGCCGCCTCGACGACCGGTAGACATGTTCACGGCCCGCGTACTCAATGATTTGGTTTTTTTGCATCAGTTCACTCAGTAAACACTGTTGCAATTCGATCAACCAATGAAAATGATCGGGCATGACAACCCAGGCCAAAGACTTCGCCCAGCCTTGTTCCTGTGCACTTCGAAATTGGTCGACGACCATCCTGCCCAAGCCGAAATCCTTGAAAACTGGTTCTCGGTCAAGCGTGTTGGTGGTCAATAGATAAATCCTGTTGGGTTCGGGATAGCGGCCGATGCGTAAACGATGTGAAGCGGGTAAATCAGGCATTCCTTTGCCTCTTTCATGCTGATGTCATGAGAAGGCTAGACCTGTAAATGCCTGAGGGTGAGGCAGACTTTGGGCTAAATGTGTCTGATAGATAGCCATCGTCGGAACGCCGCCCGGAGCAAGCTCGCTCCCACAGGTTATGTGTTCACTTAAGATAGCGCCCTGCGCAGGTCTGCCGCGGCATCGGACAAGGCTTGTGCAGCGCGCTCGACAAACGGTGCCATGCTGATAAACCCGTGAATCATGCCCTCGCAACGCTGCACGCGTACCGACACGCCGGCTTCCCGCAGACGCAAGGCAAACGCCTCGCCCTCATCCCGCAAAGGATCAAACTCGGCGCTGATCAGGGTGGTCGGCGGCAAGTCCGCCAACCGGTCGGCGCGCAACGGCGAGGCCAAGGGATCATCCCCCTGATCGGCATCCTGCAGGTACTGCTGCCAAAACCAGTACATCATTGCACCGGTGAGGAAATAGCCCTCGGCAAAATCCTCATAAGACTTGCTGTCGCAGCGTGCATCGGTGACCGGGTAAAACAGGCACTGATAACTGATTTTCGGCCCCTGGCGTTGCACCGCCAGCCGACTCACGGCGAGCGCCAGATTGCCCCCCGCACTGTCCCCGGCCAGCGCCAGGCGACCGCCATCAACGCCAAGTTTGGCAGCGTGCTCGACCAGCCAGCACGTGGCCGCATAACAATCGAGCGGTGCCGCCGGGAACTTGTTTTCCGGCGCCAGTCCGTAGGCGACCGACACCACCACCGCCTCCGTCAAACTGGCGAGTGAACGGCAGAGGTTGTCATGGGTGTCGAGGTTGCCCATGACAAAACCGCCTCCGTGGAAGAACACCAGCAGCGGCAGGTTATCCTGCTCCAGTGGCCGATACAGCCGCGCATCCAGTGCGCCCGCCGCGCCGGCGACCCGCAAGTTACGCACTTCGATCATCGGGTCGCCGGGGATGGCGGGCAGCAGGTTGTCGCAAAACTGCCGATATTGCTTGGCATCGAGCTGGCTGAAGTCGGGTTCCGGCAGGTCGCGAAACTGCTGGAGCACTGCGGCGATCTGCTTATCGAGCGGCATGAGCATCTCCCTCTACATCGGTCATTTGAAACTGCGGATTGGTTTCTTCCAGGATGCTTTGCATACGTCGCTCCAGCGCCGGTTTGAAACCTTTGTGAGGGAAGACCCAGAAGCGTTTTTCGGCGATGGCGGCGAACACCTGCTCCGCCAGTTCGCTCGGCGTCATGCCTTGGCGGATGCTGCTATCGAGCAGTTGACTGAATGACGAACCGGCCGCGTCCACCACTTGATTCGACGCCATGATCTCGCTGGCCACCGGCCCTGGGCACACTACCGAGACCGATACCGGCACACCGAGCATGCTCAATTCGTAGTGCAGGGTTTCCGAGAGTGCGACCACTGCCTGCTTGGTCACGTTGTACGGCGCCATCAACGGGCTGCTGAGCAAGCCCGCGAGGGACGCCGTGTTGATCACATGGGCCGCCCGCCCCTGGCGCAAAAACAGCGGGACGAAACTACGAATGCCATTGATCACACCGGTGAGGTTGACGTTGAGCATCCGCTGCCATTGCTGCGCAGTGATTTCCCAGCTGTAGCCGGTCTGCATCACTCCGGCGTTGTTGAACAGCAGATCAACCCCGCCAAAGTGCTCGAGGGCGATATCGCGCAAGCGCTCGACTTGCGCCAGATCGCCAACATCCGTGACGCAAGCAATCGCCTGCGCACCGCCCGTCTGTAGTTCATCGCACAGCGCTTGCAACCCCGGCCCATCGAGATCGGCCAGCACCAGGCGCATCCCCAGCCTTGCCGCATGTTCGGCCAAACCCCGGCCAATACCACTGGCGGCCCCGGTAATCACCGCGACCGGCCCTTGTTCATTGCTCATCGCCAACTCCTGCACTGGGTCCAATGGCGTCAGTAGAGCGGGCGGACGTAAACCGGCCATCGTCCATTCAGACGATGCCCGCTTCTACAGGGGCGGCAGAATCCGTGACAGGCGCCAAACCCGTGAACCCTGGGAGAATAATAAGATGAGTACCTTGCACCGCATCGAAGCCAAACTGCTGGAAGACCGCTACGCCCGTGGCTGGCATTGTCTGGGCCTGGCTGCCCAATACCGCGACGGCAAGGCCCATCGTCTGGAGGTGTTCGGCACCCGGCTGGTGGCCTTTCAGGGCGAAGACGGCGAACTGCATATTCTGGATGGCTATTGCCCGCACATGGGCGCCGACCTCAGCACCGGTTGCGTTGAAGGCAACTCGATTCGCTGCCCGTTCCATGCCTGGCGCTGGGGTGCCGATGGTGTCTGCGATGACATTCCTTACGCCAAACGCATTCCGCCACGGGCCCGGCTCAAAAGCTGGCCACTCATGGAAGAAAACCAATTGCTGTTCGTCTGGAATGACCCGGAAGGCAACCCACCGCTTCCTGAGCAGCGCATCCCGCGCATTGACGCTTGCTTCAGTGACGAGTGGGCCGCGTGGGAAGTCGCCGAGTTGCAGATCGGCACCAACTGCCGCGAATTGATCGACAACATCGCCGATATGGCGCATTTCGGTACGGTGCATGGCGCGCCGGTCGAGGCGTTCAGCAACGTCTTCGAAGGCCATCTGGCCACCCAGATCATGAGCGCCCGCAGTGAGCGCTTGTCCGGCGACAGCGCGTTGATCACCGTGGCCACCTACTTCGGCCCGGCCTATCAGATCACCGAAATGACCGGCGCGATGAACGGCCAGCCGATCCATTCGATCCTGCTCAACTGCCATGTGCCGATCGACCTCGACAGCTTCACCCTGCGCTACGGCGTGCTGGTGAAAAAGATTCCCGGTCTCAGCGAAGAACAGAATCAGGCGATGGCCAAGGCCTATGTGCAGCAAGCACAGGAAGCCTTCTACGAAGACGTGACGATCTGGCACAGCAAGACCCGCGTCGACAACCCGTTGCTGTGTGACGGCGACGGTCCGGTCTATCAGTTGCGCCGCTGGTACGAGCAGTTCTACACCGACGTCGCGGCGCTCTCGGCCGACGTGCTGGAGCAGAAACGGTTCGTCGTGCGCGCCAGCGAACCGGCCTGAACACAGCGGCCTGTCGCGCTCCCTGCGCCTGACCGGCAGCCGCCCGTCAGGCCTTGAGCCCGAGCGTTGCAAGGAGTCGATATCGGCGCTTATTCTCGGCCACCGCCAACGCTAATAATAAGAACGGTTTTCCCTATGCAGCAGAGCCTCAGCCTCGATACGTTCAGTGATTTGATCGGCAACCTCTATCAGGGACCGCTGGAAACCATTCCCTGGGCGACCTTTCTCAACCAGCTCAACGTGTACCTGGAAAGCAAGTACGTGACCTTCATCCTGCGTCCGCCCAGCGCGCATGTGGATGGCTTGATGGTCAACACCACCGGTACGTCGACCGAGGCGACCGCGTCGTATAACAAACACTTTTTCACCCTCGACCCGTTTGTCGACCTGCCCAACCGCCAGGTGGTGACCCTCGCCGAGTTCGTCTCCAACGACGATTGGCAGCACTCGGAGTTCTACAAGAATTTCCTCGAACCGGTGGATGTGTTCCACATCCTCGGCGCCGACATCAACACCTGCGACGGCGCCCAGTGCCGTATCCGCATCAGTCGCGGACGCGATGACAAGGCCTTCGGCAACGAAGAGAAAGCCTTGCTGACGCACTTCATTCCGCATCTGGAACGCTCGATCAAGATCCACATGCAGCTCAATCGTATCGAAGCCGAGCGCAACCTCTACGCCGGCGCGGTGAATCAGTTGGCGGTCGGTACGATCATCCTCGACGAGGCTGGCAAAGTGCTGCAAACCAACCAGGTTGCCGATCGGCTGATCCAGGAAAAGGACGGCATCAAACTGGTCAACGACGGCCTGCAAGTCGGTACGGCCCGTGACACTCAAGAGTTTCGGCGCCTGGTGAAGCAATCGCTGCTCTCGCAAAAAAGCAGCAACCCGTCGGTGGTCGAAGCCCTGCGCGTGCAACGACCGTCCGGGCGGGCGGACCTGGGGATCATCGTGCGCTCGGTGCCGTTGTCGGACTGGAGCGAAGGCAAACAATGCCCCACCGTGGTGATTTTCATCAGCGACCCGGAGCAACAGTCCACCGCGCCACAGGAGATCGTCCGCGCGCTGTTCGACTTCACCCCGGCCGAAACTCAACTGGCCATGTTGTTGGCCAACGGCTTAACCCTCGACGAAGCCTCCGAGGAGCTGGGCATCAGCCGCAACACCTCGCGGGCGCACCTGCGGTCAACCTTCTCAAAGACCGGCGTGACCCGCCAGACCATGCTCGTGCGGCTAATTCTGCGCAGCGTGGCCACCCTCGGTTAGCGTTCAACCTCCGCCCTCGTCCGCTCGGACGATGGCGGCTATCCCGGCACGGCGCACAGTGGCTTTATCCCAACCAGGGGCCTGACCATGCGCAACTGTCCGACCATCCTCAAGACTGAATTGCTGGCTGAAAGCGGCTATTTTCAGATCGAAGCTTTACACCTGCAATTCAGCAACGGCCAACAGCGGGTTTACGAGCGTCTACGCGGCACCGGTTATCGCTCGGTGATGCTGGTCGCGATGCCCGATCCGCTGCATGTGTTGCTGGTCCGTGAATATGCGGTCGGCATCGAAAAAACCGTGCTCGGCCTGCCCAAGGGCGGCGCGGAGCCTGATGAAGACTATCTGCAAGCGGCGCAACGCGAACTCTGCGAAGAAGTCGGGATGCGCGCTGCACGCCTCAGCGAACTGGGCGAACTGACCCTGGCGCCGGGTCACCTGTGCCATCGCTACCGGGTGGTGCTGGCCGAACAGTTGAGTCCCTGCCAACTGGTCGGCGACGAGCCCGAACCGCTGGAATGCCTGCGCGTGCCGCTGGCGCAGATCCCCGACCTGGTGGCCCGCGGCGAACTCAATGAAGCGCGGGCCATTGCTGCACTGTTCATGGCCATGGGGGCCCTCGCCCGGCGCGGCTAACACCAAAAAACCTGTGGGAGCGAGCTTGCTCGCGATTAGGCCGGCACATTCAACATCAATGTCGCCTGACACACCGCCATCGTCGGAACGCCGCCCGGAGCAAGCTCGCTCCCACAGGGGGCCTGTGTAGTCCATTCGGACGAAGCCACGCCCCGCCCGCCGCAATACCTTGCCTCTATAACAATAAAATCCGTGTCGAGGCTCGCTATGCGAAAAGCCACCTGTGCCCTGTTCATCATCGTCTGCGCCAGCAGCACCGCCAGCCTGTGTCAGCGCTTCAAGAATGAAGCCTACCGACCGACCACGGCGCGCATCAGTTGCTCGGCCAGTGCCATCAATTGCTATCCGCCGCTGGTGCGTAATCTGCTCCCATAAAAAAACCACCGGGCCTGCAAGCAAGGCCGGGTGGTTTTTTTGTGCTGTCGTCAGATCAGGTTGGCAAGACACCCCGCGAACGTGACAGGGTCAGCGCCAGGTCTTCGATCATGTCTTCCTGACCGCCGACGGTGCCGCGTCGACCCAATTCCACCAGCAGCTCACGTGCGGCAATGCCGTACTTTTGCTCGGCACGTTTGGCGAACAACAGGAACGAACTGTAGACCCCCGCGTAACCCAGGGTCAGCGCATCGCGGTCGAGGCGGATCGGCTGGTCCATCATCGGCACCACCAGGTCCTCGGCAACGTCCATGATCCGGTACAAGTCGATGCCACTGTTGACGCCCATCCGCTCAAGCACCGCGACAAACACTTCGAGCGGCGTATTGCCCGCCCCTGCGCCCAGCCCCGCCACTGAACCGTCGATACGTGTGGCGCCCGCCTCGATCGCGGCAAGGGAATTGGCAATCGCCATGCCCATGTTGTGGTGACCGTGAAAACCGACTTCGGTCCCGGCACTCAGCCCAGCTCGCAATGCAGCGATTTTCTCAGTGACTTCATCAGGCAGCATGTAGCCAGCCGAGTCAGTGCAGTAAATGCAGTTGGCCCCATAACTCTCCATCAACCGCGCCTGCTCCAGCAGTTTTTCCGCGCTGACCCTGTGCGCCATCATCAGAAAGCCGACGGTATCCAGGCCCATCTTCGCTGACATGCCGATGTGCTGGCCGGAAACGTCCGCCTCGGTGCAGTGGGTGGCCACACGAATGGTCGACACCCCGTGTTCATGGGCCATTCTCAAATGATCAAGGGTGCCGATACCGGGCAACAACAGCGCCGAGACCTTGGCCTGTTTCATACGCGGGATCACCGCTGCGAAGTATTCCTCGTCGCTGTGAGCGGGGAAACCGTAGTTCAGCGACGCACCGCCCAGGCCATCGCCGTGGGTGATTTCGATCAGCGGCACGCCGGCCGCATCGAGACCGGTCGCCACCGAGATCATCTGTTCCAGGCTGATTTGATGCTGTTTGGCATGCATGCCGTCGCGCAGGCTCATGTCGTGCAGACGGACGCTCTTACCTTGCAAATTCATGGCAATTCTCCACTCAACGGACGGGCAGTTGCAGGGTGCCCTTGTGGGCTTCTTCGGCGAACATCTCGGCGGTACGCAGCCCCGCAGCGGTCATGATGTCCAGGTTGCCGGCGGACTTTGGCAGGAAGTCGCCGAGGCCTTCGACTTCGATGAAAATCGACACCTTGTGCCCATCGAACACCGGGCCATTGATCAGCTTGTAGCCGGGAACATAGCGCTGCACTTCCTTGACCATCTGCAACACAGAGGTGCGAATGGCGTCCTGATTCGGTTCGTCATCCGTCAGGCAGTGGATGGTGTCGCGCATCATCAGCGGTGGCTCGGCCGGGTTGATGACGATGATTGCCTTGCCGAATCGAGCGCCGCCGATCTTCTCCACCGCACCGGCCGTGGTGCGGGTGAATTCGTCGATGTTCTGGCGAGTGCCCGGGCCGACCGAACCGGAGGACACGGTGGCGACGATCTCGCCGTAACTCACCGACTGGACCCGCGACACTGCCGCGACCATCGGAATCGTCGCCTGGCCACCGCACGTCACCATGTTGACGTTCATCGCCAACGTCGCCGCATGCTCCTTGAGATTGACCGGCGGCACGCAGAACGGGCCGATGGCCGCTGGCGTGAGATCAATCATGATCACCCCCAGCGCGTTGAGCTTGCGGCTGTTTTCTGCGTGTACGTAGGCCGAGGTGGCATCGAAAGCGATGCGAATATCATCGTCGAGCACATGGGGCAGCAGCCCGTCGACGCCCTCGGCCGTGGTTTTCACGCCCAATTCACGGGCGCGTTTAAGGCCCTCGGATTGGGGGTCGACGCCGACCATCCAGACCGGCTCGATCCATTGCGATCGATACATTTTCATCAGCAGGTCAGTGCCGATATTGCCTGGGCCGATAATGGCCGCTCTGAGTTTCTTGCTCATCCGGTTAAACCCCGCAGGTCAGGCGCAGAAGGACACCTGGGCACTGCCCAGGCCATCGATGGTCAGAGAAAAAACGTCGCCCGCATGCGCAGGCTCCAGCGGCACCAAAGAGCCGGAGAGAATGATTTCCCCGGCCTTGAACGGAATACCGAAGGCGCCGAGGGTATTGGCCAGCCAGGCCACGGCGGTCAGCGGATTACCCTGCACCGCCGAGCCCAAACCTTCGCTGAGAGGCTCACCATTCTTGAAAACGCGCATGCGCAAGTTGGGCAAATCCAGCGTCCGTGGATCAACCTGAACATCGCCCAGCACGAACACGCCGCAAGAGGCGTTGTCGGCGACGGTGTCTTGTATGCGGATCCGCCAGTCATGAATCCGTGAGTCGACTATCTCGAAGCACGGCATCACGTATTCGGTCGCTTCCAGCACGTCGGCTTCGGTAACACCGGGGCCGATCAGATCGTGCTTGAGCTTGAAGGCAATCTCGCCCTCGGCGCGCGGCTGGATCAGCTTGTTCGCGGCGAGGGAGATTTGCGCGTCATTGGCGAACGACATCTGCCGGGTGATGAAGCCGAAATCCGGCTGATGCACATTGAGCATTTGCTGGACCGCCGCCGACGTCACACCGATTTTCTTGCCAACAATCCGGTCTCCGGCGGCCACCCGGCGTTCGATGCTGTAGAGGGAAATATGGTAGGCGTCTTCGATGCTGATCGATGGCCAGCGCTCGGTCAGCGGCGCCAGGGTGGTGCCGCTCAGCAACGCCTGATACAGCTCTTCGCCGTATTGATGGCGCAGTTGTTTACTCATGAGCGAGCCTCCTCAAAGAACGCCAGGCACTCGCGGTTGAACAGTTCACGGTGCTCGACCATCACCCAATGCCCGCATTCGCTGAGCAGTACAAAGCGAATGTTCTGGCAGTGCTGCATCATCGTTTGCGCACCAGACACCGGGCAGAATTTGTCGTTCATGCCCCAGAAACCGAGGATCGGACACTGCAACTCGCCGAGGCGCGAGGTCATGTTCGGCACTTGCATGGTCGACAACACGCAGACCGGTTGCTGTCGCACCACTGCGACCCGCTCATCGACCGTCTCGTCGCTGATCAAGGACTCATCGAACAGTTGCAGCGCGAGCAGCCGGCGCATGCCGCCCGCATCGTGCAGTTCACCCTTGGCGAAGGCCGCACCCATTTTCTGGATGCCTTCCATCTGCAAGTAATACTGTTCTTTTTCCATCAGGCCGCCGGGCGCCATCAGCACCAGCCGGCTGACCCGCTGCGGCTGGTCGAGGGCCAGTTTGATCGCGATCGCACCGCCCAGAGAATTGCCGACCAGCACGCATCGCTGGATATCCAGGGCATCGAGCAAACTGCTCAGGGCGGCGACAAAGAAGTCCAGGGTGTAGAGGGTGTCTGGCTTATCAGAAGCGCCATAACCCGGCAGGTCCGGGACGATGGTCCGGTAGCCTGCCGCGACAAACACCGGGTAGTTCTGCTTGAAGTTGCTGTGGCCGCTGGCGCCCGGCCCGCTGCCGTGAATGAAAATCACCGGCTCGCCGCTGCCGATGTCCTGCCCGCCGATATCCAAGTAGTGCAGCTGCAAACCATCCGGCAGCGTACCGAAGTGCCCTTGCGCTGATGCGTCCATAAGGTGTCCTCCCGGCCTGTTGTTGTCGCCGGATTATGCCGAGCGCCCGGGCAAACAACATCGTCCGACAGGACTACGCCGCCCTAGTCTTTTCGGACGTTGGCCGGCTTAGGCTGTGGACCTAGCATCGCAGCATAACCGAGCGACAGAACGAGGCAACCATGCTTGATCCAATGGACTTTCGCGGCAAAGTGGTACTGGTCACCGGCGGTGGCAAAGGGGTCGGCCGCGGCATCAGCCAGCGTTTTCTCGACTGTGGTGCCGAAGTGGTGATCTGCGGTCGCGAAGCACCGGAGACCCTGCCTGCCAGCGCTGGGCGCGAGGCGCTGTTTCTGCCCTGCGACCTGCGGGATGTCGAGCAGTCCGGCCGGTTGATCGACAGTATCGTCGAGCGTTTCGGTCGCCTCGATATATTGGTCAACAATGCCGGCGGTTCACCGAATGCCGACGCGGCCAGTGCCTCGCCGCGCTTTAGCGAAGCGATCATCCGCCTCAACCTGTTGGCGCCGCTGAATCTCTGTCAGCAGGCCAATCAGGTGATGCAGAAACAGGCCGACGGTGGTGCAATCATCAACATTTGCAGCGTCAGCGCGACGCGTCCTTCCCCCGGCACTGCCGCCTATGGCGCGGCCAAGGCCGGACTGCTGAACCTGACCGGTTCGCTGGCCGTGGAGTGGGCGCCCAAGGTGCGGGTCAATGCGGTGACCGCCGGGCTGATTCTCACTGAGCAGGCGGCCCTGCATTATGGCGATCAGGCGGGCATTGCCCGGGTGGCGGCGACCATCCCGCTGCAACGCCTGGCGGCTCCGGAAGACATCGGCGATACCTGTCTGTACCTGGCATCAACGCTGGCACGTTATGTCAGCGGCGCGGACATCACCGTGCACGGCGGTGGCGAACGCCCGGCGTTTCTCGATGCGGCACAATCCTGAAAAGATCGCAGCCTGCGGCAGCTCCTACATTGACTGTGTATACCTGTAGGAGCTGCCGCAGGCTGCGATCTTTTGGCCATCTCATTAAAACAAGAGGAATCCCGACATGCCTGCGATAGCCAGCCACAGTGTTTTGCTGGATCTCAGCCCATCCGCCGCATGGGCCAAACTGCGCGACCTGAGCCTCGCCCCGCATTACGTGCCGGGATTGACCGGTTGCCAGTTTCATCCCGGTGCGCGCGAAGGGCTCGGCGCCAGTCGCCGGGTGTTCCGCAAGGGGGGACAGTGGCTGGATGAGAGCGTGGTGCAATGGCAGGAAGGTGCGGGTTTCGTACTGATTCTGCACCGGGCCAGTAGCGGCGCGCCCTTCCCGTTCCGCGAGGCCAGCTTCAGTTATGCCTTGCAGGCCGAGGGTGACGCGACACGCATCACCACCCAAATGAACTACAGCCTGCGCGGTGGCAGGCTGGTGGAATGGTTGCTGGCGAAGGCGTTCAACAACGTCGTGCGCGAGATTGCCGAGAACCTCAAGGCCTTCTACGAAACCGGGCAGACGCAGAATCGCGACTTGCTCGCCGCCACAACTCAGGAACGCGCCCTGTAGCAGCTGCCGAGCCTGCGAGGCTGCGTTCGGCTGCGCAGCAGTCGTAGATCCTGCATCCACGGTTTTTCTGGAATACCGAAGTGCCTGATTTTACGACTGCTGCGCAGCCGAACGCAGCCTCGCAGGCTCGACAGCTGCTACAGGTTCATGCTTGGCTTTGGGCGGTCAGGTTGACCTCACTCCAATAGGCTTTCATCGAGCGAATCTTGCCGTCGGCATCGAACTCCATCACGTCGATCACATGGATCGAGCACGGTTGCCCGGCCCATTCCATATCGACCCGAAACGGCATCGCCCCACAACCGTTGAGTGTCGCCCGAACCGGGCCGGTCTGGGTCGCCGAGACTTTGCTCGCGCCCAGCCCTTCGCGGTAGAAACGTTCTATATCGACGATCCCCTGCAACGGCGGTCGACCGACCGGGTCTTCGACCACTGCATCCTCGCTGTAAAGCGCGACGATCCGGTCGATGTCACCGGCGTCCACCAATTCCACATAACGCGCCATGGTCGCTTGAACCTGTTGTGCACTGACCATTCAGACCACCTCGAACAGTGCGGCGGCACCCATGCCGCCGCCGATGCACATACTCACCACCACATAACGCAAACCGCGGCGCTGCCCCTCGACCAACGCGTGACCGACCATCCGCGCACCGGACATACCGAAAGGATGGCCCACCGAAATCGCACCGCCGTTAACGTTCATGCGTTCAGCGGGAATGCCCAGGGTATCGCGGCAATACAGCACCTGACAGGCAAACGCCTCGTTCAACTCCCAGAGGCCAATATGGTCCACGGTCAGGCCATGGCGCTTGAGCAGTTTCGGGATGGCGTAGACCGGACCGATGCCCATCTCGTCGGAGTTGCAGCCGGCGACCGCCATCCCGCGATAAATCCCCAGCGGCTCCAGGCCACGCTTCTCGGCCATTTTGGCACTCATCAACACCGAGGCCGAAGCACCGTCGGACAGTTGCGAGGCGTTGCCGGCCGTGATGAAGCGGCCCTTTTCACTCCACTGACCGCCCGGCCACACCGGTTCCAGCGCATTCAGGCTTTCGCGGGTGGTGTCGATGCGGTTGCACTCGTCACGCAGCAAGGTGACGGCCTCAAAGCGGGTTTCGCCACTGGCCTTGTCGAAAATCGCCTTGCGGCTGGTCAGTGGCGCGAGTTCACGGTCGAACAATCCGGCACTCTGGGCCAGCGCGGTTCGCACCTGGCTCTGATAGCTGTATTCGTCCTGTTCCTCTCGGGAAATGCCGTAGCGCGCGGAGACGATCTCGGCGGTTTCGATCATCGGAATGTAGGCGTACGGATCAAGCTCGATCACCGAGCCTGACTGATTGCGGTACAGGTTCTTGTGCTTGTTCTGTACCAGCGAAATCGACTCCAGGCCACCGGCCACGGCAATGTCGATTTCGTCGCACATGATGCCTTTGGCGGCCATGGCAATGCTCATCAGCCCCGATGAGCATTGGCGCTCGACGGCCATCCCGGCGACGGAGGTCGGCAAGCCTGCGGCAATCGCGCAGAGGCGCCCGAGGTTATAGGACTGCGTGCCCTGCTGCGCCGCCGCGCCGATGATCACATCGTCCACTTCACCCGGCTCGATGCCGGCGCGACGCACGGCTTCGCGCACCACATGGCCGCCGAGCTGCGGGGCGTCGGTGTCATTGAATGCACCGCGAAAGGCTTTGCCGATCGGGGTACGGGCGGTCGAAACGATGACGGCTTCTTTCATGCTGGATTCCTCGAATGTTCTGCTAAAGGTTCACGCGGGGTAGTAACGGCTGATGGTGTCGACCACACAGCCGGGACGTTCCTCGCCGTCGATTTCGACGCTGACGCGAATGGTCGCCTGAACGCCGCCCTTGACCTCCTCGACCGCCATCAATTGCGCACGGCCGCGCACCCGCGAGCCAACACGTACTACGGTGGGAAAGCGCACTCGCTCGCAACCATAATTGACGCCCATGGCAATGCCGCGCACCTCGACGATCTGCGGTAAAAACAGATTGACCAACGCCAGGCTCAGATAGCCATGGGCGATGCAGGCGCCGAAGGGACCAGTGGCTGCCTTGAGCGGATCGACGTGAATCCACTGGTGATCACCGGTCGCCTCGGCGAACCGGTCGATGCGGTCCTGCGCAAGAACCAGCCAGTCGCTGACGCCCAGCACCTCTCCCACGGCATCGTGCAAGGCGAGGGGCGTGTCGAAAATACGTGGCATGTTCAAGCCCTCTGACTGGACACCGACAACACTTCGCCGGTCATGTAGGAGCTGTAGTCGCTGGCCAGAAACATCATCACGTTGGCCACTTCCCAGACCTCGGCGGCACGACCAAATGCTTCGTTGGCGGCGAGCTGATCAAGCACCGCCTGAGGGGCGGACTTACGCAGGAAATCGTGCAATGCAATGCTCGGGCTCACCGCGTTGATGCGGATCCCGTAGTCGGCGGCCTCGACCGCGGCGCAACGGGTCAACGCCATGACCCCGGCCTTGGCCGCGGCGTAGTGCGACTGCTCTTTCTGCGCTCGCCAGCCCAGTACCGAAGCGTTGTTGACGATGACCCCGGCACGCCGCTCGATCATCTTCGGCAACATCGCACGGGTCATGCGCATGGTGCCGGTGAGCGTCACATCGAGGACCCGGTTCCACTCCTCATCCGTCATGTCCACCAGCAGCCGTGAACCACCAAGACCGGCGTTGTTGATCAGCACATCGACGCCCTGCAGATCGCGCTCGGCGCAGGCAATCAGCTGTTGAACCTGAGCTTCGTCAGCGACATTGCAGACCTGACCGAAGACCTGTTGCAGACCGGTCGTTTCGCGGATCTTCGACACCGCTTCTGCCAGCCGACCTTCATGGATATCGCTGATCATCAAGGCGCGGCAACCCTCCTCGGCGGCACGCACCGCGGCGGAAAAACCGATACCGGCCCCGGCCGCGGCCGTGATCAGCACCGACTTGTCACGCAGCAGGCCGTGACCTGCAACAT
Organism: Pseudomonas rossensis; assembly: GCF_039888995.1. Taxonomy (NCBI): domain Bacteria; kingdom Pseudomonadati; phylum Pseudomonadota; class Gammaproteobacteria; order Pseudomonadales; family Pseudomonadaceae; genus Pseudomonas; species Pseudomonas rossensis. Next base: position 31,325 of record NZ_JBBWCB010000055.1, read on the forward strand.
AGTGAGGAACAGACATGGAAAACTCCTGGGTCAGGTGCGCGGGCGCGGTTCTTTGGGCATTCCCAGGGCGCGCTCGGCGATGATGTTGCGCTGGATCTCGTTGCTGCCGCCGTAGAGGGTGTCGGCGCGACTGAACAGGTACAGCGATTGCAAACGGGTGAGTTGGTAAGGCGCGGCCTCCAGCACTTCGGCCTCGGCGCCGAGGACGTCCATCGCCAGCTTGCCGAGGCTGGCGTGCCAGGTGGACCAGAACAGTTTGTAGATGGTCGTTTCCTTGCGCAGCGAACCGTCCTGCGCCCCGGACAACATGCGCAGCGAGTTGTAGCGCATGATCCGCAGCCCGCTCCAGGCCTCGGCCAGGCGCTGGCGCAGGATCGGGTCACGCGCGGCGCCATTGGCCCGGGCGATGGCGATGATTTCGTTCAGTTCATTGTGAAATTGCATCTGCTGGCCGAGGGTCGATACCCCACGCTCGAAACCGAGCAACGCCATGGCGATCTTCCAGCCCTCGCCCGGCGCGCCGATGATATTGGCGGCGTCGGTGCAGGCATCATCGAAGAACACTTCGTTGAACTCGCAGGTGCCTGTGAGCTGCTCGATCGGCCGCACGGTAATCTCCGTCTGGGCCATGGGCACTAGCAAGAAGGACAAGCCGCGATGGCCAACGCTGCCCGGTTCAGTGCGGGCGATCACAAAACACCAGTCCGACTCATGGGCCAGGGAGGTCCAGACTTTTTGTCCGTTGATCACCCAGGTGCCGCTGGCTTCATCAAGCACCGCGCGGGTCTTGACGTTGGCCAGGTCGGACCCGGCACCCGGTTCGGAATAGCCCTGGCACCAGAAGGACGTGCCGTTGACGATGCCCGGCAGAAAGCGCTGTTGCTGCTCGGCAGTGCCGAACGCGGCAATGGTCGGTCCGGCCAGCCCTTCGCCGATATGCCCCATGCGTCCCGGGCCGCCAGCGCGGGCGTACTCTTCGTGGAAAATCACTTGCTGGCTGATCGACAGACCACGCCCACCGTGCTCCGCCGCCCAGCCCACACACGTCCAGCCGCCTTCTGCCAGTTTGCGTTCCCAGGCTTTGCGCTCTTCGGGAAACATATGTTCGTCACCCGGGCCGCCGCGAAAACGCAGGGGCTCGAATTCACCGCACAGGTTCACGCTCAACCAGTCGGCTACTTCCTGACGGAAGCGCTCGTCCTGTTCGCTGAAACTGATTTTCATGGTTGCTCCCCAAGAATCGCCACGGCAATGCGCTCTCGATGCCAGGCAGGTGCGCCGAGAAAGCTTTCGCTGGCGCGAGCGCGTTTGAAGTAGAGGTGCGGGTCGTATTCCCAGGTAAAACCAACGCCGCCATGCAACTGGATCGACTCGGATGCACAGTGGAAATAGGTTTCAGAGCAGTGCGCCTTGGCCAGCGCCGCCGCCAGCGGTAGCTCGGCGGCCACCTGCGGGTCGCCTTCAGGATCGAGGACTTCCTGGGCCACGCAGGCCGCGTAATAACTGGCCGAACGTGCACATTCGACCTGCAGCATCATGTCGGCGGCGCGGTGTTTGAGCGCCTGGAAACTGGCGATGGGTCGACCGAACTGCTGGCGTTCCTGCATATAGGCAACGCTCAGGTCGAGCACCTGCTGCGCGCCACCGGTCTGTTCGGCAGCCAGGCCGATGCAAGCCAGTTGCAGGACCCGCTGCAGATGCGGCCAGCCCGCGCCGAACTCACCGAGCAGGCAGTCAGCGCTGAGGTACAGCCCCTTGAGCTGAATCAGAGCCTGACGACGGGTCTGGTCCATGGTCGGTAACATTTGACGCTCGATCCCTGCCCGCTCCGTGTCCACGGCGAACAGGCTGATGCCCGCCTCGCCGGTCGACCCGGGAACCCGTGCGGCGATGATCAAGAGGTCAGCGCTGTGCCCGTCGAGCACATGATTGAGGGTTCCATCAAGCACAAAGCCCTCGCCCTCTGTCACCACCGTGGCCTGAACATCCTTGGCCGCCCAGCCGTTGGCGCTGCTGAAGGCCAGCGTTGCGGTGAGGCTGCCGTCGGCGATCAACGGCAGCCAGCGTTGTTTTTGTTGTTCGTTGGCGGCCAGCAACAGCGCGGGTGTGGCCATGCAGGTGGTGGCGAAGAACGGCGAACACAGCAAGCGCCGGCCCATCTGCTCCAGCAAAATCGACAGTTCGACAAAGCCCAGTCCCAGGCCGCCGTACGCTTCTGGAATATGAATCGCCGGCCAGTACATCTCGCGGCACAGGCGCTGCCAGAGCGCCTCGTCAAAACCTCGCTCGCTGACCATCGCCGCTCGCACGGCGGCAGAATCCGAGACATCGGCGAGAAAGCCATCGGCCGATGCGCGGATCATTTCCTGTTCGTCGCTGAATGCAAACTCCATCGCGGCGCCTTCTGCTCGTCTGGCGGGGCACGCATGAAGCGACACCCCTCTGGCCTTCGAGTTTGGTGCCAGGGGAACACGAGAGAATCGTCAGGGCTGCCTAGTCCGAATGGGCGATGCCGAGGCCGATCCGCCGAGAATTGAACGCCTGGCCCATGGGCGGCCGACCCCATCACTTTTGATACCAACCCTGTAGCACTCGGTAACATCCGGCGTTGTAACGGGGCGTCTTTTCAACGACTCGATGTCACGCGCCCCGCCCTATAAGGCCAAAACAGCCATGGCGTAAATTGTGCATCTAAATGCAATCCAATCCTGCTTGAAGCCGCCATGCGCCCCAAGGAACTGAAACTCTGGACTACCGGTGTTGCCCATTTACTGGACCTTCCTCCCGGGCATGCGCGTTTAGCAGGCTTAAGTCACTGGTTGCGGCAAGTATGCCCGGTCGATCACTTCGTTCTGTTCGTCTACGAAGGCAATCATCGGCCGTTGGCGCTGTTCGACACCTTCGCAGCCGACAAGCGTGCAGTGTATGTCGATGACTATCAGTGTGGGCCCTATTTGCTTGATCCGTTCTACCTGGCATGCACTCGCGGGCAAGCGCCTGGACTGTGGCGTTTGCGACAGTTCGCACCCGACCACTTCTACCTCGGCGAGTATTACCTGACGTATTACCAGCAAACCGGGCTGGCTGAAGAAGTGGCGTTTTTCGTCGACCTCGGTGGCGGCGCCATGGCCGTTCTGTCGTTGATGCGATCCACCGCCAGCTGTGCTTTTGGTCGTGACGAGATGCAGTTGATCGAGTGCGCGCAGGCCGTGGTTGAACAGGTCATCAATGAAGCCTGGCGTTTGCGTCAAGCCCAGCAACCGCGCCCGGCGCAGGACCTGGACTTCAAGATCCGCGAAGCCTTCGATCAGTTCGGCGCGCACATCCTCACCGGCCGCGAACAAGAGATTGTGCAGTTGCTGCTACGCGGTCACTCCAGCGCCTCGGTCGCCGAACAACTGAGCATCAGTCCTGGCACGGTGAAGATTCACCGCAAGAACATCTACGCCAAGCTCGGCATCGGCAGCCAGTCCGAATTGCTCGGGCTGTTTATCCGCGACCTTACCGGCCAGGAACTGGTCGTCGAAGCCTGACACCTGAAACCGACTCTATCCCCCAAGGGATATATACAGCGCAAAACCCCGATTGCTAGTTTGGCCCCCAACGCACTGATTCATCACTGCAAGGGAGCCCGCCTCGTGAACAACAGCGTGAACGACACTTCGCCAAGCGATATCGAATTCTGCAACGTGGTTAAACGCTATGGCGAGGTGTCAGCCGTCAATGGCCTGAACTTCGCGGTGCGCCGCGGCTCATTCCATTCCTTCCTCGGCGGTTCCGGCTGCGGCAAAACCACCACCCTGCGCATGATCGCCGGCTTCGAACAGCCCAGTAGCGGCGAGGTGCGCCTGTCGGGCAAGAACGTTGCCGGAGTGCCGGCGTTTGAGCGGCCGGTGAACATGGTGTTCCAGCATTACGCCCTCTTTCCGCACCTGACAGTGGCGCAGAACATCGCCTATGGGCTGCGATATCGCACCCCGCGACCCGACAAAAAAACCCAACTGCGCATGGCTGATGAAGCGTTGGAAATGGTGCGCCTGAGCGGCTTCGGCCAACGCAAGCCGAGTGAACTTTCCGGCGGCCAACAGCAGCGCGTGGCCCTGGCCAGGGCGCTGGTCAACAAGCCGACCGTGTTGCTGCTGGACGAGCCGCTGGCGGCGCTGGACCGCAAGCTGCGCAAGGAAATGCAATCCGAATTGCTGCGCCTGCAACGCGAAGTCGGCATCACCTTTGTGCTGGTCACCCACGACCAGGAAGAAGCCTTGTCGATGAGTGACAGCATCAGCGTGATGCACAACGGTTCGATCATCCAGACCGCCACCCCGGAACAACTGTATGAAGCGCCGGCCAGCCGTTACGTGGCCGATTTTATCGGCGAATCCAATCTGTTCAACGGCACGGTTCGTCTGCAGGGCGATTCAGTCGTGCTGCGCACCGAGCAAGGTCTGGAGCTGACCAGCCCCCTGACGCCCACCGGCAAAGCCTTAAGCGCAGACGTCGCCGGTTGCATCGCGGGGCGCCCGGAGCTGATCAGCATCGCCAGCGCCAACGCCGACATGACCCGCGAAGTGAAGCTGCAAGGCCACGTGGAAGACCGCATCTACCTCGGCAACTCCACCGAATATCGCGTGCGCACCCAAGCCTTTGGCGTGGTTTGCGTGCGTGTGCCGCGCCAGCAGGATCACGGCGCCAATGCATTCGAACACGGCGCTGCAGTGAGCGTCGGCTGGGATCACGCCAATGGCCTGGCCATGGCGTTGTAAATCATCGATTCGTTTCATCAACCGAACGTGGAGCGTGCTATGGACCGGAAGACGTTTATCAAAACCCTGCGTAGCTGGCAGAACGGCTCGATCAGCCGCCGCGAGTTCCTTGGCCGCACAGGCCTGGGAATCGCCGCAGCGGTGGTCGCAACCAACATGCCCGGCCTGCTGACCTCCACCGCCGAGGCCGCCGAGCAGGCCAAACTGGGCGATCGCCTGTCGCTGGCGACTTGGCCGAATTACCACAGCCAGGAAAACCTCGACACCTTCGCCAAAACCACCGGTGCGCGCGTTTCGATGAGCGTGTTCGGTTCCAACGAAGAGATGCTTGCCAAATTGCAGGCCGGTGGCAGTGGCTGGGACGTACTGGTGCCGACCAACTACACCATCAGCACTTACGTTGGCCTGGGCCTGATCGAACCATTGGACCTGTCGCGCATTCCCAACTTTGAGGCGTCGGCTTTCCAGCAAAAGTTCATGGCCCAAGGAACGGTGGACGGCAAGGTGTATGCGGTGCCGAAAAACTGGGGCACTACCGGCATGCTCTACGACACCGGCAAACTGAAGAACGGCCCCTCCAGCTGGAAAGAATTCTGGGTTGCAGCTCAAGGCCCCGCCAGCGGCCGGACGATGGTTCACGACTACCAACTGACCGCCATCGGCAACGCGCTGAAAAGCTTCGGCTATAGCTTCAACTCCCTGGACCCGAAAGAACTGGCCGATGCCGAAAAACTGCTGATCGAGGTCAAGCCGCACCTGTTCGCCATCAACTCCGACATCCAGCCGTCAATGCGCAGCGGCGATGCCTGGCTGGCGATGTCCTGGACCGGCGATGCCTCTCAGTTGCACCGCGACAACGCGCAGATGCAGTTCGAACTGGGCAAGGAAGGCGGCGAACTGTGGAGTGACTTCTTTGCCATTCCCAAAAGCTCGGAGCACAAGGACGCGGCCTACGCCTTCATCAACTACCTGCTCGATCCGCAGCACAACAAGCTCGAAGTGTTGAGCCACGGCTACCCGAGCGGCGACAAACGCGTCGATGCGTTGCTGCCCACCGCCATGCTCGACGATCCGATCATGTACCCGGCCGCAGAAGCGCTCAGTCCTCTGGAGTTCGGTGCCGCGGCGACGCTCACCAGCCCGGCGCGCGCCGAACTGATGGCTCGTTTCAAGTCCGCCTGATCGCCTGGCCATGGCCAATGAGGAGTCCCCCATGAACGCCACCACCCACCCGCAAACGGTGCAGCCGGGCAATGCCCTGTCGGTCGAGGTTCGACAACGGCGCAGCCTCGGCCGGCGGATCACCCTGCTGATGCTCTTGCCCTCGACCTTGTGGTTCCTGCTGCTGTTGTTGATGCCGCTGGTGATCATCCTGGTCTTCAGTTTCGGCGAGCGCAGTGCCGTGGGCGGTTACGCCGGTGGCTTCACGCTGGCCAACTACCTGAACCTCGGTTCCCGTGGCGCGGCGTTCAGTAACACCTTGATGTTGGCGCCGCTGGGCACGCTGGTGTGCCTGGTGGCGGCTTACCCGCTGGCGTATTTTCTGGCGGTCAAGGTCAGCAAGAACCGCTCGCTGCTCCTGACGCTGGTGATTGTGCCGTTCTGGACCAGTTTCCTGATCCGCACTTACGCCTGGATTTTCATCCTCAGCGGCAAAGGCATTCCGGCCTTGCTCGCCAGCCTTGGCCTTGAAGACGTGCGGCTGATCAATACGCCGTGGGCGGTGCTGATCGGCATCGTTTACGGCTACTTGCCGCTGATGGTGTTTCCGATTTACGTCAGCCTGGAAAAATTCGACAAGCGTCTGCTCGAAGCCTCGGCGGACCTGGGTGCCAGCGCTTTCGAAAGCTTGCGGCGGATCACCCTGCCACTCTCCGCACCCGGGATCATCACCGGGGTGATGCTGGTGTTCATCCTGTTGATGGGCGAGTTCCTGATCCCGGCCATTCTCGGTGGCGGCAAAGTGTTCTTCGTCGGCAACGCACTGGTCGACCTGTTTCTGCAATCGCGCAACTGGCCCTTCGGCAGCGCGCTGGCGATGACCTTGGTGGCGATGATGCTGCTGATCATCGGCGTGTATTTGAAACTGGTGGCGCGCTATGGCGGCCGCCCTGCCGACGGAGGGTTGTGACATGTGGCTGCGCAGCTATTCGACTTCGCTGTACCTGTTTCTCTACGCACCGATCGCGTTGATCGTGCTGTTCAGCTTCAACGCCGGGCGCAGTGGCCTGGCGTTCGAATGCTGCTCGGTGCAGTGGTTTGGTCGCGCGTTTGGTAACCCGTTCATCATGGAGGCGCTGGGCAATAGCGCGTTCATTGCCTTCACTTCAGCGGTGATTGCCACGCTGTTCGGCACGCTCGCGGTGTTCGGTTTACAACGTGCCGGCGCCAAAGTGCGGTTGCTGTTCGATGCGCTGACCTATTG
>NZ_JBBWCB010000056.1:0-37485 GCF_039888995.1 Pseudomonas rossensis
GTGGGTCAGTTCCAGTGCCCGAGCGAGACGCATAAAAAAATCCGATGCCAGTACAGGCATCGGATTTTGATTTCTTGCGGCCAAAGGTCAAGCGAGAAGGCTTAACTGATCGGCATTAGGGCAGGCGGCCGTTTTTTTTGCTGTTAAAAAAGTTCCAGTCAGTGCGCGCTGGCGTGGTGTGCAGTGGTTTCATCCGTTTTCACCAACGGCGCCGATTGAGCAGGGTGGTGATGGTGCCGACGGGTAATTCGCAGGACTCCCCATAACATGGCGGCGGCAACGGCCAGCCAGCCAGAAATCAACATCACAATGGTCATTGCCAGGCTCATCAGTGCCTCCTCTTCGCCCTGCTGCGGGCACACACTCTTTGCACATGACAGTCTAGTCGCTGCTGTGTTTCAGGCTATTGACCAAAGGTCGGCTGACACCAATCAGTTCGCTCTATCGAATGCCATCATCTGCCGGTTAAGGCTATACCGCTGCCGCGCGGCGTCCTATGATCGACGGCCAAGCCGGAAGCGCGAATGCCTGGCGTCTAAATCAAGAGAGTGATGATGGTGCGGGTATTTTCTCGAATTCGATCGTTAGTGCTGGTCGTTGGCTGCGTTGCAGGTCTGTCTGGCTGCGCGGGGAGTGTGGCGCCTGAAATCAAGCGCCTGCCGGAGCGAGTCGAGCTCAGTGGCACGTTCTACCGTGGCGTGGCGAATCAAAGTGGGCCGCAAGTGCTGGCCAGCATGTTGTCCCAGCAAGGCATTGTGACTACGCCAGGTTTGCTCGAGAAACCGTTGCATTTGCCGGGTGCCGAAGCCCAGTTGCAGCAGAACATGCAGAACCTCGCTCGCGAGTACGGCATGCTCGTCTATCCCCTCGACAGCAATCTGCCTGCACTGTTGACCCAGGTTGCGGCCGGTTACCCGGTAATGGTGCGTTTCACGGAAGGCTCGGCGTTCTGGGCTGAACCGCGTTACGCCATTCTTGCCGGGTACAACCGCCAGAAACAGACAGTGCTGCTGCGCTCGGGCATGAATCGTCGGGAGTTGATGGGCTTCGGTTCGTTTGAATCGGCGCTCAAGGATGCCGGTGGCTGGGCCGTGCTGATTCAGAAGCCGAATCAACTGCCGGCCAATGTCGATCAACAGCGATGGCTCAAGGCAGCGAGCGACCTTGCCCAGGCAGGTCAAGAGCAGGCGGCCGCCAGGGCGAAGAAAGCGCTGAACGCGCAGTAAGTCCGTTCGTCATCTGTCGGGCACCCCTGCACGTTGCCGGCTTCTAAGGTATAGAGCCCGTATTTCTACGGGCTGTGACCAGGAGGCGCCCATGGTTCATTCCAATACTCCCGTCGGCCCGCACTCGTCCGAGCATTCGTCGGGCGATGAGTTGGGGTTCGACCCCGATTCACCGGACCTCGCCGATCCTCAGGTCGACCCCATCGGACCCGCCAAGGCCCCGAGGGATGTGAAGCCGGGCGATAATCCCAAGGCGCCTGCGAAGCCTTACGATCCACTCGCCGATCTGAAACCCTGAGTCATAGTGAGGTGCGTATGTCTACCGATTCGAGTTTCAACGACAAACGTCCGGACAGCGTTCCAACCACGCCGGAAGAGGGTGTTGACCCCGTGATGGATCCGAACGATCCGTTAAGGGATCCCTTGGCGCGTCCGATGGTAGTGCCAACGGAACATCCCCACGGCACGAGAAATCCGAGTGCCGGGGACGGCATTCCAGATGACGACCAGATGCCGTTGCCCAATGATTAACGCAGGACGAAAAAAAGCCCCGAATAGTCGGGGCTTTCTTTTACCTGTCGTTTACTTATTTCGACGCTTCAACCACGCCGCTCTGACGATGCTTGAGGTTCTTGTCGGATTTGTACTGCAAGGCTACAGACGGCACGTTCGTGCCCCTGCCGGTTTCAACCCAGCTGCGGATGCGACTGGCATCGGCAAAGTGTGTGTACTTGCCAAAGGCGTCGAGGATGACCAGCGCAACAGGGCGGTTGCCCATGCTGGTGACCAGCACCAGGCAGTGACCTGCCTCGTTGGTGAAGCCGGTTTTCGTCAGCTTGATGTCCCAGTTCGGCTTGTTGACCAAATGGTCGGTATTACGGAAACCCAGGCTGTAGTTGGGTTTACGGAACGAGACGGTTTTTTGCTTGGTCGTACTCAGCTCAGTCAGCAGTGGGTACTTGTGCGCAGCGATCAGCAGTTTGCTCAGGTCGCGGGCCGTGGACACGTTGCGAGGGGAGAGGCCGGTGGGTTCGACGAAGTGCGTGCTGGTCATGCCCAGTGCCTTGGCTTTGGCATTCATCGCTGCAATGAACGCAACATAGCCGCCACGGTAGTGATGGGCAAGGCTCGCGGCAGCGCGGTTTTCCGAGGACATCAGGGCAATCAGCAGCATTTCCCGGCGCGGCAATTCGCTTTTGAGTTTGACTCGGGAAAACACGCCTTTCATTTCCGGCGTGTCGCTGATGTTGATGGAAAGGTATTCGTCCATGTTCTGATTGGCTTCGACGACGATCAGGCCAGCCATCAGTTTGCTGACGGAAGCGATCGGCACTACCACGTCAGGGTTGCTGGCATAGATGACTTTGTTGGTCTGCAGATCCAGCAGCAATGCGCTGCTGGAAGCGATCTTCAGTGTTGACGTATCTCGCGGCGCCGAAGTGGTGTCGGCAGCGTTGACCATTGGCGTGGTGAAAGTCCCTGTAAATGCAAAAAATAGGCTCAGGATGGAAAGACGGATTTTCACGCTGGCAGACTCGTTAGGTGTGGATAAGCCGTTCTGTAACGGGTTGTTTCTTTAAAAACGACGCATTTTAGGAGTATGGCTGAAGAACTGTCGATGGTTGATCAATGAACAGGTCAAAGTCCTTGAAACCCCCTACAAATAGTAGGTTTCCGGCGAGTGGTAGCGTTTTTAGTTCAGGCAAAAAGAACCCCGCCAATGGCGGGGTTCCTTTGTTCGTCGCAGCAATGAAAATGCGAACTCAGCTGTGCAGTGTTTCGGCTGCGTACAGCGTGTTTTCCAGCAGGCAAGCGCGAGTCATCGGGCCAACGCCACCCGGGACTGGAGTGATCCAGCCGGCGCGGGGCAGGGCGGTGACGTAGATCACGTCACCGACCAGTTTGCCGTCTTCCTGGCGGTTGATGCCGACGTCGATCACGATCGCGCCTTCCTTGATCCACTCACCCTTTACCAGCCCCGGCTTGCCGGCGGCGACCACCACCAGATCGGCGCGACCGACGTGGCCTGCCAGATCCTTGGTGAAGCGGTGGGTGACGGTTACGGTGCAGCCGGCCAGCAGCAATTCCATTGCCATTGGGCGGCCAACAATGTTGGAGGCCCCGACAACCACTGCGTCCATCCCGTAGAGATCGACACCGGTGCTTTCCAGCAACGTCATGATGCCTTTAGGGGTGCACGGACGCAGCAGCGGAATACGCTGGGCGAGGCGGCCGACGTTATAAGGGTGGAAACCGTCGACGTCCTTGTCTGGACGAATGCGTTCCAACAATTTGGAGGCGTCCAGGTGTTCAGGTAAAGGAAGCTGAAGCAGAACGCCATCAATCGCCGGGTCGTCGTTCAGGCGATCGATCAGATCGGTCAGCGCTTCTTGAGTGGTTTCGGAAGGCAGGTCGTAGGCTTGGGAAATGAAGCCGACCTCTTCACAGTCTTTACGCTTGTGCGAGACATAAACCTGAGAGGCGGGATCGCTGCCGACCAGAATCACCGCGAGACCGGGCGTGCGCAGACCTTGCTGGCGACGCTCGTTGACGCGTTTGGCGATCTGCTGGCGCAGGCTGGCGGCGATCGATTTGCCGTCGATTAGTTGTGCAGTCATTGCGCGTGATTAACCATCGAGAGGGGAAAAAAAGAGAACGCATTCTCGCATGTCATGAGGTGAGGGCAAAGGCGCTTGGTCTGCAAATTCCCCTAACCCCTTTAATTAAATGAATTTTTTTTAAAAAAGAGTTGACGACCTTCAGGGTCACCTATAACATTCGTCGCACTTGTCGGGCACAGCCTAGCACTGGTTAAGAAGGTCGATCAGAGTTGATGTTTGATTCGGTGAGACTGAAAGCACTTAGTTTGTAATCGTCCAAGAATACAGATTAACAAGGCGCCCGTAGCTCAGCTGGATAGAGCATCCGCCTTCTAAGCGGATGGTCGCAGGTTCGAGTCCTGCCGGGTGCGCCATTAGGCAGCTTTGGCACAAGTAGCGCAACATGGCAATATGGTGGGCGTAGCTCAGTTGGTAGAGCACGGGATTGTGACTCCCGTTGTCGAGGGTTCGATCCCCTTCGTCCACCCCATATTTAGAAAGGCGCCAGATTAATAGTCTGGCGCCTTTGCTTTAAAAGCTTGATGCGGATGTGGTGGAATTGGTAGACACACTGGATTTAGGTTCCAGCGCCGCAAGGTGTGAGAGTTCGAGTCTCTCCGTCCGCACCATTACAAGTAGCTATTTAATAGCAGAAAACGGCGCAGCACCTGAAAAGGGCTGCGCCGTTTTTGTTTTAGAAGTCTGAATGTTCAAAGCGGCCGCAGGTTCTGGGTCGAGAGGGCGGCTCGGATCGTCGGATTTATGTTTCTCGATGATGCTGATTCGCCCGTTGGTCCCCTTGTGGGGTCGACTGTCAGGGATGGATTGCCGATGCCTTCTATATATAGAAGGATTGGTGCAGAGCCCTGGCATGATTGGCTGTATTTGCTAACAGGGCGAGGCACAACCGTTTGTCCCCGCCTATAAATTGCCTGCTGCTTTTTTACCCGTTTTCAGTAGGGTGACTTCTTGAGTTTGACCCACTAGAATGCATGCCCTTGATTCTGGGGTCGGAAACGGCCGGCTAACGTCTGTGCAACGAGGAATATCCATGCAAGTTTCTGTTGAAAATACTTCTGCTCTTGAGCGCCGCATGAGCATCACCGTGCCGGCTGAGCGCATCGAGACTCAGGTCAACAAGCGTCTGCAGCAGACTGCCCAAAAGGCCAAGATTGCTGGCTTCCGTCCAGGCAAAGTGCCAATGAGTGAAATCAAGCGCCGTTTTGGTGCTGATGCACGTCAGGAAGCGGTTGGCGACGTGATCCAGTCTTCTTTCTACGAAGCTGTTGTTGAACAAAAGCTGAACCCGGCTGGCGCTCCTTCGATCGAGCCGAAATCGCTGGAAGCTGGCAAAGACCTGGAATACGTCGCGATTTTCGAAGTGTTCCCTGAGTTCACTGTTGCCGGTTTCGAAGGTATCGCGGTTGAGCGCCTGAGCGCTGACGTGGCTGATGCCGATCTGGACAAAATGCTGGAAGTGCTGCGCAAGCAGAACACCCGTTTCGAAGTGGCCGATCGCGCTGCTCAAAACGAAGACCAGCTGAACATCGATTTCGTCGGCAAGGTCGACGGTCAAGTGTTCGCTGGCGGTTCTGCCAAAGGTACTCAGCTGGTTCTGGGTTCCGGCCGCATGATTCCTGGTTTTGAAGACGGTCTGGTTGGCGCTAAAGCCGGCGAAGAGCGCGCTCTGAACCTGACCTTCCCAGAGGACTATCAGAACCTCGACCTGGCAGGCAAAACCGCTGAGTTCACCGTGACCGTGAACACTGTTTCCGAGCCAAAACTGCCAGAGCTGACCGAAGAATTCTTCGCTCAATTCGGCATCAAGGAAACCGGTCTGGAAGGCTTCCGCACCGAAGTTCGCAAGAACATGGAGCGCGAACTGCGTCAGGCGATCAAATCCAAGGTCAAGAATCAGGTAATGGACGGTCTGCTGACCACCAACCCGATCGAAGTGCCTAAGGCTCTGCTGTCCAGCGAAGTTGACCGTCTGCGCGTGCAGGCTGTTCAGCAGTTCGGCGGCAACATCAAGCCTGAGCAACTGCCGGCCGAGCTGTTCGAAGAGCAAGCCAAGCGTCGCGTTGTCCTGGGTCTGATCGTGGCTGAAGTGGTCAAGCAATTCGACCTCAAGCCTGACGAAGCCCGCGTTCGTGAAATGATTCAGGAAATGGCTTCGGCTTACCAAGAGCCTGAGCAGGTTGTGTCCTGGTACTACAAGAACGACCAGCAACTGAACGAAGTCCGTTCGGTTGTGCTGGAAGAACAAGTTGTGGATACTGTTCTGCAGAAGGCTAACGTGACCGACAAATCGGTCTCTTACGAAGAAGCAGTCAAGCCGGTAGAAGCTCCACAAGCCGACTGATCGTTTTTGCGGTAAGAAGTACACACCATAAGCCAGCCTTCGTGCTGGCTTATGCGTATTCAAGACATAACTATTTGGGAGTGACTGCAGAGCATGTTCCGTAATTCGTATATTCAGCAGAACTCTGATATCCAGGCCGCAGGCGGCCTGGTCCCGATGGTTGTCGAGCAGTCTGCTCGTGGCGAGCGCGCCTATGACATCTACTCGCGCCTTCTCAAGGAGCGAGTGATCTTTCTGGTTGGTCCGGTAGAGGACTACATGGCCAACCTGATCTGTGCGCAACTGCTGTTCCTTGAAGCGGAAAACCCGGACAAGGACATCCATCTCTATATCAACTCCCCGGGCGGTTCGGTGACGGCTGGCATGTCGATCTATGACACCATGCAGTTCATCAAGCCAAACGTGTCGACCACCTGTATCGGTCAAGCGTGCAGCATGGGTGCGTTTCTACTGACGGCCGGTGCCCCCGGCAAGCGTTACTGCCTGCCGAACTCGCGTGTGATGATTCACCAGCCACTGGGCGGTTTCCAGGGCCAGGCTTCGGATATCGAAATCCATGCCAAGGAAATCCTCTTCATTCGTGAGCGTCTCAACACGCTGATGGCCAAGCATAGCGGGCACACTCTTGAAGAAATCGAGCGCGATACCAACCGCGATAATTTCATGAGTGCAGAAGCAGCGCGTGAATACGGGTTGATCGATGAAGTGATCAGCCAGCGCCCCGCTTAAAATAAGCAGCTCAAAATAGGGTTGGTCGGCGCGTCCGATCACCAGCGGGCTTGAAAAAGCCCGCAATAGCCTTCATCTTGTGTTGCAAGCCTATCGGATTTGGATCGAACGAATGACTGACACCCGCAACGGCGAGGACAACGGCAAGCTGCTTTATTGCTCCTTCTGTGGCAAAAGCCAGCATGAAGTGCGCAAATTGATTGCCGGCCCCTCGGTCTTTATCTGCGACGAGTGCGTCGACCTGTGCAATGACATCATCCGTGAGGAGGTGCAGGAAGCCCAGGCCGAAAGCAGCGCGCATAAATTGCCTTCGCCTAAAGAAATCAGCGGCATCCTTGATCAGTACGTGATTGGTCAGGAGCGTGCAAAAAAGGTTCTGGCCGTAGCGGTGTACAACCACTACAAGCGCCTGAACCAGCGTGACAAAAAGAATGACGATGTCGAACTCGGCAAGAGCAACATCTTGCTGATCGGCCCGACAGGCTCGGGTAAAACCCTGCTTGCCGAAACACTGGCCCGCTTGCTGAACGTTCCGTTCACCATCGCCGACGCAACCACCCTCACCGAGGCAGGTTACGTGGGTGAAGATGTCGAAAACATCATTCAGAAGCTGCTGCAGAAGTGCGATTACGACGTAGAAAAGGCCCAAATGGGCATTGTCTACATCGATGAGATCGACAAGATCTCGCGCAAGTCTGACAACCCGTCGATCACCCGGGACGTTTCCGGTGAAGGCGTGCAGCAGGCCCTGCTCAAGTTGATCGAAGGCACGGTCGCTTCCGTTCCGCCTCAAGGTGGACGCAAGCATCCGCAGCAGGAATTCCTTCAGGTCGACACCCGTAACATCCTGTTCATCTGTGGTGGTGCGTTCTCCGGTCTGGAAAAGGTTATTCAGAACCGTTCCACCAAGGGCGGCATCGGTTTCAACGCGGAAGTGCGCAGCAAGGAAGAAGGCAAGAAAGTCGGTGAGTCCCTGCGTGAAGTCGAGCCTGACGATCTGGTCAAGTTCGGCCTGATCCCGGAATTCGTCGGTCGTCTGCCGGTACTTGCCACGCTGGACGAGCTTGATGAGGCTGCGCTGATGCAGATTCTCACCGAGCCGAAAAATGCTCTGACCAAACAGTATGCCAAGCTGTTCGAGATGGAAGGTGTGGACCTGGAATTCCGGGCCGACGCTCTGAAATCGGTCGCCAAACGTGCCCTGGAACGCAAAACCGGTGCCCGTGGACTGCGTTCGATTCTCGAAGGTGTATTGCTCGATACTATGTATGAAATTCCCTCGCAGTCCGAGGTTAGTAAAGTAGTGATCGACGAAAGCGTTATAGAAGGCAAGTCCAAGCCACTGTATATCTACGAAAACAGTGAGCCGGCTGCCAAGGCAGCGCCAGACGCCTAAGCGTCACGCTGCTGGAATAAAGAAGGGGCCTTCGGGCCCCTTTGCTTTTTGCGCGTTTTAACACCTTCTTTAAGCTTGTTTTTTTTGAAGGTAGCCCCCATCTTGGTTTCAAGCTCACTTCCATCTGTTTACGGCCTTATGGCCGCCGTAGAGGCGAAATCATGAAGACAACCATCGAATTGCCTCTCCTGCCATTGCGTGATGTTGTGGTTTATCCGCACATGGTTATCCCGCTGTTCGTGGGGCGCGAGAAATCCATCGAAGCCCTCGAGGCAGCGATGACGGGCGACAAGCAGATCCTTCTGCTGGCTCAGAGAAACCCTGCTGACGACGATCCCGGTGAAGATGCACTTTATCGCGTAGGTACCATTGCTACCGTTCTACAGCTGCTCAAGCTGCCGGACGGCACGGTCAAGGTTTTGGTTGAAGGTGAGCAGCGGGGTGCCGTTGAGCGTTTCATCGAAGTGGACGGCCACTGCCGTGCCGAAGTCTCATTGATCGACGAAGTCGACGCGCCAGAGCGCGAGTCGGAAGTTTTCGTACGCAGCCTGCTGGCTCAGTTCGAACAATATGTTCAGCTGGGCAAGAAAGTCCCGGCTGAAGTCCTGTCGTCGCTCAACAGCATCGACGAACCAGGCCGCCTGGTCGACACCATGGCCGCACACATGGCCCTGAAGATCGAGCAGAAGCAGGAAATCCTCGAAATCATCGATTTGTCGGCCCGGGTCGAGCACGTTCTGGCGTTGCTGGATGCCGAGATCGACCTGCTGCAAGTCGAAAAACGCATTCGTGGTCGCGTCAAAAAACAAATGGAGCGCAGCCAGCGCGAGTACTACCTGAATGAGCAGATGAAGGCCATTCAGAAAGAGCTCGGCGACAGCGACGAAGGTCACAACGAAATCGAAGAGCTGAAAAAGCGCATCGATGCCGCCGGTCTGCCGAAAGACGCCTTGGCCAAAGCCCAGGGTGAACTGAACAAGTTAAAACAAATGTCGCCAATGTCTGCGGAAGCGACCGTGGTGCGCTCGTATATTGACTGGCTGGTTCAGGTGCCGTGGAAGGCACAGAGCAAAGTGCGTCTGGATCTTGCGCGCGCAGAAGACATTCTCGATGCAGACCACTATGGTCTGGAAGAAGTCAAAGAGCGGATCCTCGAATACCTCGCCGTGCAAAAACGCGTGAAGAAAATTCGTGGTCCGGTGTTGTGCCTGGTCGGTCCTCCAGGGGTGGGTAAAACCTCTCTGGCGGAGTCGATTGCTCACGCCACCAACCGGAAATTCGTGCGCATGGCCCTCGGCGGTGTGCGTGATGAAGCGGAAATTCGTGGTCATCGCCGTACTTATATCGGTTCGATGCCAGGAAGATTGATTCAAAAGATGACGAAAGTGGGCGTCCGCAACCCGCTGTTCCTGCTCGATGAAATCGACAAAATGGGCAGCGACATGCGTGGCGATCCGGCGTCGGCGTTGCTGGAAGTGCTCGACCCTGAGCAGAACCACAACTTCAACGATCACTATCTGGAAGTCGACTACGACCTGTCCGATGTGATGTTCCTTTGCACTTCGAACTCCATGAACATTCCACCCGCCTTGCTGGACCGGATGGAAGTGATTCGTCTGCCGGGTTACACCGAAGACGAAAAGATCAACATCGCCGTCAAATACCTTTCGCCAAAGCAGATTACTGCCAATGGTTTGAAAAAAGGCGAGCTGGAGTTCGACGCCGAAGCGATCCGCGACATCATCCGCTACTACACCCGCGAAGCTGGCGTACGTGGGCTGGAGCGCCAGATTGCCAAGGTTTGCCGCAAGGCGGTCAAAGAGCATGCAATGGAAAAGCGCTTCTCGGTGAAGGTCACTGCCGAGATGCTGGAACATTTCTTGGGCGTGCGCAAATTCCGCTACGGTCTGGCCGAATCGCAGGATCAGATCGGTCAGGTCACCGGGCTGGCGTGGACTCAGGTGGGTGGCGAATTGCTGACTATCGAAGCCGCAGTCGTACCGGGTAAAGGCCAGTTGATCAAAACAGGTTCTTTGGGTGACGTCATGGTCGAATCGATCACTGCGGCCCTGACCGTTGTTCGCAGTCGCGCGAAGAGCCTGGGAATTCCCCTGGACTTCCACGAGAAGCGCGACACGCATATCCACATGCCGGAAGGGGCGACCCCGAAGGACGGCCCTAGCGCCGGTGTGGGCATGTGCACGGCTCTGGTGTCGGCATTGACCGGGATCCCTGTGCGCGCGGACGTCGCCATGACTGGCGAAATTACGCTGCGTGGTCAGGTGCTGGCGATTGGCGGTTTGAAAGAAAAACTGCTCGCTGCTCACCGTGGCGGAATCAAGACCGTTATCATTCCTGAAGAGAACGTACGCGATCTGAAGGAAATTCCTGACAATATCAAGCAAGATCTGCAGATTAAACCCGTTAAATGGATTGACGAGGTCCTGCAAATTGCGCTGCAATACGCGCCGGAGCCCTTGCCAGATGTAGCTCCAGAGATAGTTGCAAAGGATGAAAAACGCGAGTCTGACTCTAAGGAAAGAATTAGCACGCATTAGTACGCATTTGCTTGGGTGGCTTGTTGACAGCTTTTTAGAGCCCTTGTTATAAAGCGGCTCTTAAGTGTCTGTAGGCCATTCAGCACTCGTTTTTGCTTTCACCAAAAAACTTAGAATCATACTCAAATAGATATAAGGGGACTTAGAGTGAACAAGTCGGAACTGATTGATGCTATCGCTGCATCCGCTGATATCCCGAAAGCTGCTGCTGGCCGTGCGCTGGACGCTGTAATCGAATCCGTCACTGGCGCTCTCAA
The DNA here is from genome assembly GCF_039888995.1 of Pseudomonas rossensis. Classification (NCBI taxonomy): domain Bacteria; kingdom Pseudomonadati; phylum Pseudomonadota; class Gammaproteobacteria; order Pseudomonadales; family Pseudomonadaceae; genus Pseudomonas; species Pseudomonas rossensis. The sequence goes on from NZ_JBBWCB010000056.1 coordinate 11,129, forward strand.
GGCTGGCGACTCTGTTGTTCTGGTTGGTTTCGGTACTTTCTCCGTAACTGATCGTCCAGCTCGCATTGGTCGTAACCCACAGACCGGTAAGACGCTGGAAATCGCAGCTGCTAAAAAACCAGGTTTCAAAGCCGGTAAAGCACTGAAAGAAGCTGTCAACTAAGTTCGATTCAGGTTTTTGCCTATCCGGGTCGGGGTCATGCCTGACCTGGCAGCGGAGCGGTAGTCCAGTCGGCGAGTCGCCGATCCGAGACGCCGAGGCTCGCAAGTTCGAGTCATCGGTCCGCTCCGCCAGTTACGAGAAGGCGCATCCTCGGATGCGCCTTTCTTCTATCCGGATTCTACCCACGCTCCACGGTTGCCTAATTTTGAAGTTCAACCGTTTCTGGGGGACGCATGCTGCAGAATATCAGGGACAATTCACAAGGCTGGATTGCCAAGACTATTATCGGGATCATCGTTGTACTGATGGCGTTCACCGGTATCGAGGCCATTTTCCAAGCGACGACCAACAGCCAGGATGCGGCCAAGGTCAATGGCGAAGAAATCAGCCAGAACGAGCTGAGCCAGGCGGTCGATATGCAACGCCGTCAGCTCATGCAACAGCTGGGCAAGGATTTCGATGCTTCCTTGCTCGACGAAAAAATGCTGCGCGAATCGGCCCTCAAAGGCTTGATCGATCGCAAGCTGCTGCTTCAAGGCGCAGAAGATTCGAAATTCGCCTTTTCCGAAGCTGCTTTGGACCAGGTGATCCTGCAAACGCCTGAATTCCAGGTTGATGGCAAGTTCAGCGCCGAGCGATTCGACCAGGTTATTCGCCAACTCGGCTACAGCCGCATGCAATTCCGCCAGATGCTGGCTCAGGAAATGCTGATCGGTCAGCTGCGCGCTGGTATGGCAGGTAGTGGTTTCGTCACCGACGCACAGGTTCTGGCATTCGCCCGTCTGGAAAAACAGACCCGCGATTTCGCGTCGCTGAACGTCAAGGCTGACCCGGCGGCTGTGAAGCTGACCGACGATGAAGTCAAAGCCTACTACGACGAACACGCCAAGGAATTCATGACGCCGGATCAGGTGGTCATTGATTACCTCGAGTTGAAGAAGGCTTCCTTCTTTGATCAGGTCAGCGTCAAGGACGAAGACCTGCAAGCGGCGTATCAGAAAGAAACCGCGAACCTGTCGGAACAACGCCGGGCCGCGCACATTCTGATCGAAGTGAACGACAAAGTGACTGAAGCGCAAGCCAAGGCCAAGATCGAGGAGATCCAGGCACGTCTGGCAAAAGGCGAGAAGTTCGAAGCCCTGGCCAAGGAGTTCTCCCAGGATCCTGGTTCGGCGAACAACGGCGGTGACCTCGGCTATGCCGGTCCTGGTGTCTACGATCCAGCCTTCGAAACAGCGCTGTATGCGCTGGCCAAGGATCAGGTCTCGGCACCGGTCCGCACCGACTTCGGTTTTCACCTGATCAAGCTGTTGGGTGTCGAAGCTCCTGAAGTGCCGACGCTCGCCAGCCTGAAAGACAAGCTGACCCGTGAACTGAAAACCCAGCAGGTCGAGCAGCGTTTCGTCGAGGCGACCAAGCAACTGGAAGACTCGTCGTTCGAAGCCTCCGATCTGGCTCAGCCGGCGCAGGACCTGAAGCTCACTGTTCATACGTCCAAACCGTTCGGCCGTGAAGGTGGCGAAGGTGTTGCGGCCAACCGTGCGGTGATCACTGCTGCGTTCAGCCCTGAAGTGCTGGATGAGGGTGCCAACAGCACCGCCATCGAGCTCGATCCGGAAACCGTGATCGTGTTGCGCGCCAAGGAACACCTGAAGCCTGCGCAACTGCCGCTGGAAAGCGTTTCTGCCAGTATTCGCGTGCAATTGGCCAAGGAGCACGCCAGTGCTGCCGCCAAGACCAAGGCTGAAGAGCTGATTGTTAGCCTGCGCGATGGCAAGACTCCGCTGGACAAGGCGATCGACGGTCAGAGCTGGAAAGTGACCCAGGCAGCTACTCGTGGCCAGGAAGGGGTTGACCCAACCGTGCTGCAGGCGCTGTTCCGCATGCCGAAGCCCGCCGCCAAGGACAAGCCGACCTTCAGCAGCGTGACCCTGGCCGATGGTAGCCTGGTGATTGTGCGTCTGAACGGCGTGAACGAAGCTGCTGCGCCGACCGAAGAAGAGAAGGCTCAATACCGTCGCTTCCTCGCTTCGCGCATTGGCCAGCAAGACTTTGCGGCCTACCGCAAACTGCTGGAAAGCCAGGCTGAGATCAAACGCTTCTGATGCCTGACTGAGTTTTGCGCTACACAAAGACCCCGGCCGAAAGGCCGGGGTTTTTTATGGGTGCGCCAGGCATGGCGCGTTGCGCGCAAGCGCAACCAGCTTGGCTGTGGTGGCCTCGCTGGTGACTTGGAGGTGAAAGTCCTCTACACACCCGGCAAGGGGAAGTGTTAGCCAGAGGCAAGGGTGTCGTGGGCGACTGCGAATCTGAAGGAAGCCCGAGGCAAAATGCTGGCCTGACGAACAGGAAGCGGATAGAGGCGGCGCAGCGGGGTAAGGCGGCCCAAACCGTCAAAGCCCAATACTTGCACGGAACGCTGTGACGTAAATCCGACAGGCATAAGCAGGAAGGTCGCGCGAATTACCCTGGGAGATCTGCACGTTTGCCACTGTGCTACCGAGCGTCGAGAGGCGACGGGATGAACGTGCAGAAGTCAGCCGAGGCCGTAGTAAGTGACGAATAACCACGTCGCCAAGGGCCGAACAGGTTATGCCGCCAGTAGGCGTCAGAGTCTCGTCGAGTATCGAAATGCAGAAATTTCTCCCAGAGAAAACTGTTACTCCGAGTCCCGGACAGAATCCGAGGATGACGGCTGACAGCGCAAAGGTATCGGCGGCGTCTGTGACGTGGACGAACGCGGAGTCGGACACGCTGATGGAGCGGGTGCTTGCACCGGCCAACCTCAAGCGTGCGTATCAACGCGTAGTCGGCAACAAGGGCGCGCCGGGTGCCGATGGCATGACGGTCGACGACTTGGCGGACTACGTGAAACAGTATTGGCCGATCCTCAAGGATCGGTTGCTGGCCGGCGAGTACCACCCGCAAGGTGTACGCGCCGTCGACATCCCCAAACCCAAAGGCGGTACCCGACAGCTGGGCATTCCCAGCGTCGTGGATCGCCTTATCCAACAGGCACTGCTGCAACAGCTCACGCCGATCTTCGACCCGCTATTCTCGGATTATAGCTACGGCTTTCGACCGGGCAGAAGCGCCCACCAAACCATCGAGAAAACCCGCGCCCATGTGGCGGCAGGGCATCGCTGGTGCGTGGAACTCGATCTTGAGAAGTTCTTTGATCGGGTTAATCACGACATCCTGATGGCTTATCTGGCGCGCCAAATCGAAGACAAACGGGTGCTCAAGCTGATCCGTCGTTACCTCGAAGCGGGCACGATGTCAGGCGGACTCGCCAGCCGACGGCAGGAAGCGACGCCGCAAGGCGGCCCGCTCTCGCCGTTGCTGTCGAACATCCTGCTCAACGAACTCGACAGCGAACTGGAACGACGGGGTCATCGCTTCGTGCGCTACGCCGACGACGCCAACATTTATGTGCGCAGTTGTCGGGCGGGTGAACGAGTGATGGTCAGCGTTGAGTGCTTCCTGATCCAGCGCTTGAAACTGACGCTGAATAGGGAAAAGAGCCGCGTGGCACGACCTTGGGTCTGTGACTATCTGGGTTATGGGATGAGCTGGCACCGACAGCCGAAACTAAGAGTGGCGACGATGAGTCTGGGTCGCTTACGCGACCGAGTCAGGGACCTGCTACACAGAGCGCGGAGTTGCAAGATGGCAACCGTCATCGTGCGGATAAACCCTGTGCTGCGTGGTTGGGCTGGCTACTTCAAGCTAAGTCAAAGCAAGCGGCCACTTGAGGCGCTTGATGGCTGGGTGCGTCGTAAGCTGCGCTGCGCCGTATGGCGTCAATGGAAACAGCCCTCAACAAGGGCTCGTAACTTGATACGCCTGGGGCTCAGTAGGCATCGCGCCTGCATATCGGCGTTCAATGGTCGTGGCCCATGGTGGAGCTCAGGAGTTGCGCATTTGAATCACGCGCTACCGAAGAAACTGTGGGATCGGCTTGGTCTGGTCTCAATACTGGATACGATAAACCGGCTTAATCGCATAACTTGAACTGCCGTATAAGGATCCGTACGTACGGTGGTGTGAGAGGACGGCGGCTGTAAAGCCGCCTCCTACTCGATTAGCGTGTGGAAGGGAAACCGTCGGTCCGGGCATTCGCCGTGGCCAGCAACGTCAGTACCAGTAACGCTGCGACCACCCACGGGAACGACATCACCCCCAGGCTATCGAGCAACAATCCTCCCGCCAGGCCTCCGCCAGCAATCCCGATATTCCACATCGTCACCAGCATGGACTGCGCTGTGTCCGCCGCATCCCCGGCCGTTTTCGCCGAAGCGGTCTGCAACAGTGAAGGCATCGCCCCAAACGCCAATCCCCAGACGGCCACCGCGCCATAGACCACCACCGCCGATTCGCCCCAAAAGCCGAGCACCAGAGCCGACACAATGAACAGCCCGCCGCTGATGAGTACCAGCTCGCGCAACCAGCGGTCGATCAGGCTGCCAACGATCCAGATGCTCAATACTGACGCCAGGCCGAAGACCAGCAGTACTCGATCAATGGTTGCGGCAAGTCCGGACGGCTGCAGGAAAGGGGCGATGTAGGTGTAGAGAATGTTGTGAGCCAGCACGTAGGAACCGGTCACGAACAGTACTGAGCGAAGTCCCGGCAGGGCAAACACCTTGCGCAGCGGCAAGCGTTTTTCGGCGATTTGGCCGGGAAAGTCCGGAACCTGCCAGCGCACCCAGATGATCAGTATCAAGGTCAGTGCCGTCATGATCGCAAAACTCAGCCGCCAACCCACGACCGTGCCCAGCAACGTCCCTGCAGGTACTCCGAGCGACAGTGCCAGCGGTGCACCGAGCATCGCCACGGCAATGGCCCGGCCTTGCAGGTGTGATGCCACCATGCGGCTGGCATAACCGGCCACCAGTGCCCAGAGCAGCCCAGCGAAGATGCCGGCAAACAATCTGGCGATCAGTGTCAGCGCATAGTCAGTGGAAAGTGCGGTGATGCTGTTGACGATGGCAAAGCCGCCAATCGCCGTCAGCAGCAAAGGGCGGCGACGCCATCCGCGAGTGGCGATGATGAGCGGGATTGCCGCTAGCAGCGAGCCGATGGCGTACAGCGTCACCAGTTGCCCGACCAACGCTTGCGAGATATTCAGGTCCGCGCTCATCTGTGGCAACAGCCCGGCGGGCATCGCCTCCGTCAGTACGGTAATGAAACCGGCGGTGGCCAGGGCGAGCAGGCCACTGAGGGGCAGGCGTTCACGGGTTTGTGCTTCGGTGCGCAATGATTGCACGGTCAATTCGGGTTCGTTCATGCGTTGCGGTCCCTGTCAGTGAGTAGCCAAGGACAGAGCGTAGGGCGCTGCGCTTCCCGGAAAAACAGGTTAAGGTTCCGAACATATCGGACATGGCTGTCGTTAATCGCGAGGGTAACGGATTGGATAGCCTGGGGAGTATTGCCGTGTTTGTGCAGGCGGCGGAGACACGCAGCTTCACGCAAGCCGCGCGTTTGATGGGGGTATCGTCATCGGCGATCGGCAAGAGCATCGCCCGCACCGAGACGCGGTTGGGCGTGCGCCTGTTTCATCGCAGCACCCGCAGCATTACCCTGACATCGGAAGGTGCGCTGTTCCTGGAGCGCTGTCGCAAGATCCTGGCCGAGGTCGAGGCCGCCGAATTCGAGTTGTGTAATGCCGCGTCGGCGCCTCACGGCAAGCTGCGGATCAGCCTGCCTCTGGTGTCCGGACTGGTAATGCCGGTGCTCACGGAGTTCATGGCGCTGTTTCCGGACATCGAACTGGATATCGATTTGTCCGACCGCATGGTCGACGTGGTCGAGGAGGGCTTCGATGCGGTAGTGCGAACCGGCAATCCCAAGGATTCCCGACTGATGGCTCGGCCGCTCGGCGGATTTAGAATGGTGCTGGTCGCCACTACTGAGTATTTCAAGGCCCACGGTGTACCGCAGACACCCACGGATCTCGCAAATCATGCCTGCCTGCGTCACACCTTTCACGCCACCGGCAAGCTGGAGCCCTGGCCTTTGCGTCGCGAGGCAGGCGACCCAGAGCCGGTGCTGTCCACGCGAATGGTCAGCACCTCGATCGAAGCCGTGAGTTTTGTGGCCCTTCAGGGGATGGGCATTGCCTGTTTGCCGGACTTCATGGTCCATGAACACGTGAGACACGGCAGATTGCAGCGGGTGCTCGACGATCACCTGGAGCACGCTGGCACATTCTGGATCCTTTGGCCCTCCAGTCGGCACGCCGCCGCCAAGCTTAGGGTGTTCATCGATCATTTATGCGCGCGACTTTTTCCTGCAAACGATGGTCAGTAACTCTGTAACTGTTTTAAGACACTAATCGATACTCCGCTAAGCATCGATCTGTTGCACAATACGCCCCGGACCGTTTTCCTCAGGATGTTCAATGTTTAAATCATTTCCCATGCGTGTTGCAGGGCTGGCGTTGGTGCTGGCCGCCGCGGCCGGCTGCTCGTCGAAGAAAGCCCCTATCTACGAGCATGAGAACTTCGATGACTCCGGAACGTTTTCGCGCAGCTACCCGGTGACGGATGCGCAGACGTGCGAAGCCGCCCGTCGGGCGTTGCTCAGCCAGGGCTACATCATCACCAGCTCCGACCCGAAACTGGTCAGCGGACACAAAAGCTTCCAGCAGACCGGCGAGAGCCACTTGGAGATCAGCTTCAGTGTGGTCTGTGCCGATGACGGCAGTGAGGGGCTCCACGCGACCATGTTCGCCAACGCCCTGCAGGACCGTTATGCGCTGAAGAAGACCAACAACTCCGCCAGCGTTGGCGTAGGCGTGCTGGGTTCTGTGTCGATGCCGATCGGCTCGTCCGACGACTCGATGGTCAAGGTTGCCAGCGAAACCGTATCGTCGCCCAAGTTCTACGAGCGTTTTTTCACCCTGGTCGAGTTGTTCCTGCCGCCGGAAGCGAAAAAGGCCGCGCACATCAAGGAGAAGCCGAAACCCGAGCTCGGCGTGCCTGAAGCCAAGGCCGCACCGGCTCCGTTGGCGCCGACCCCGGCACCTGCGGCAGAACCTGCGCCGGCGCCTGCCGAAGCTGCTCCAGCTGCCTCTGAGCCGGTTGCACCGCCGCCTGAAGCCGCTCCGATTGCTCCGGCCGAGAACGCCGAGCCGGCATCGACCACGGAAACGGTCACTCCGCCGCCCCAATCAAGCCTGCCTCCACCCACCGAGCCTATTTCGGCCATTCCTGTATCAGGCCAGTAATCGTGCTCTGACGCTGCGGGATCAGGTCAGACGAAACCGATCCCGCAGCGGCGCTTTTAAATTGATCCGCGTCAACCCAGGCCGTTGTCCTACGGCCTGTATCGAAAAAATCCTGTGATAAATTCCTGACGGCCTGCTACGTTTTATTAAGTAGCCGCTGAGCGGCGTGCCCGCGTCATTTTTCTTTCACGTGGGCACTTTATGCTCGGGGCGCTGGTCATTTATTCAGACGTTTTTTTCAACGAGCTGTGGGGGATTCAAAATGGACGATTATCAAGAAGAGCTGCTCGAGTATCAGGCGTTTGAACTGGACCCGCTGGAACCGGCCGAAGACGCTACCGAGCTGTAAGCGTCAAGCGGATTGGCGATGACTGCGGCGAAACTCGCCGGGAGTCTGGCCGCTCCAGCGTTTGAAGGCTCGTTGAAAGGCTTCGGCTGAGGCAAAGCCCAGCAGGTAGGCGATTTCTCCGAACGCCAGTTCGGTATCGCGGATGTAGGTCATGGCCAGGTCGCGACGCGTGTCATTGAGGATCGCGCGAAACTGCGTGCCTTCCTCGGCGAGTTTGCGGCGCAAGGTCCAGGTCGGCAGCTTCAGGCGTGCCGCCACTTCTTCCAGGTCGGGTTCCCGGCCACCATTGAGCAATGGCCCCAGTAACTGAGTGATGCGTTCACGCAGGCTGCGGGTGCGTGTCAGTTGCTCCAGTTCCCGCTCACACAGTTGCAGCAAGTGTCGCCAGGTGCTCGGGCAGTGTTCCGGGTTGCGCTGGGCGAGGCTGACAAGGCTCAAGCGCAGTTGATTGTGCTCGCAGCCAAACTGGATCGGGCAGTCGCCCAGCACGTCATAAGCCGTTCGGTAATCCGGCTCATCAAACTCGATATCGACGCGTTCGGCCTGCAACGGGGCAGGGCTGACGCTGGACAATTGCTGCAACCAGCCAGCGATGATCGAATCCACCACGAAGCGGTTGTAGGCGTTGTAAGGACTGATGGAATAGAACCGCAGCCATGCACCTTGGGCGTCTTCGTGAAAGCTCGATTGGCCGCGATAGTTGGAGCCATACAAGGCTTCGAAGCGAATCAGGCACCGCGCGGCTTCTCGCACCGTTGGCGCCTGAGCGGCCGTGACCCCGGCAAGGCCGACCTGGCTCAAGCGACTGAGCTGACCCATGCGCAAGCCAAGTGCCGGGTTGTCGGTCAGTTGAATGGCGCTGTGGCCCAGGCGCATGTAACGCGGGATCGAGAGCCGGGCGCCCGCTTCGCTGAGGCGAGCCGCGTCGAGGCCGTATTGTTCGAGCAACGGCTGAGGGTCTACACCGTGGCTGCGCACGGCGTCGGCCAGGCTATGAACAAAGCCCACCGACAGATCGCCGAGGCGCATCGGCAACGGTTTCATCGGTTACAACCAGAGGTTCAGCAAACGCGCGCCACGGGCATTGCCGTCGGCGAACTGCTGCCCGTTGCTGCTGAGAAAGCTTTGACCGGCGCTGCCCTGATCCCAGAACTGACCGCGCAGGAACACGCTCATGCCGGCGATTGCCTGGCTGCTGGGCGGTTGAGCGGTGAGTGTCAGACGATGCCAGGCCTGGCCTTCGCTGAGTTCCCCGGCCTTGAGACTGACCGAGCCAGGCATCGACAGCCCCTTGTAACCGCGCCACGGTTTGTCCCAGGTGCCGCGCCCGACCACAAACGCCGGGACCGCGACGAACTGCGCACCCTGGTCGTCGAGCTTGCGGTAATTGTCCGGGTACCAGCTGTCGCTGCCGATCAGCACGCCCAGGCGTCCGGCCGGGGTGTCGACGACGTTGAGCGTATGCTCGCCATTGGCGGCGATGACTTCATGTTCATCGAAAATCGGGTGCATCTGGCGCTGGGGTTGGCCGATCGGCAAGCCATCGCGACCGAACACCACGCTGCTGTTGTACAACGCGCCGCGGCCGATTTTCAGGGTGCCGTCGATGATGCTGGGCTCGGGTAGCACGATGGAGCCCGCCACCAACGTCACGTGGAACTCTTTCGCCAGACCACCAAACAGCGCCTGGTAGTCCTTGGCCATGCCTTTGGCCTTCATGCGCAGGTGCGCGTCGTCCAGACGTTTGTCGCCCTTGGCGCTGATCAGTGCGCGGACGAACTTCAGTGGGTTGCTGACCGCCAGCCAGTTCATGGCCTCCTTGAGCGTGGTCGCCTGGTACAGCTCATCTTTCTCGCCGCTGACCATCAACCAGGTGCCGATATGTTCGGGCAGGACGACGATGGTTTTTTCATTCAGCAGGCCCTGGTCCTGGGCCTTCTGCAAATAAGCCGCCAGCTTGCGGTGCAGGCGTTCGGAGCTTTGATAGTCGGTGGGAAACAGCTCGGGCTGGATGCCCAGCAAATTGCCGCGATCAGCGGGTATGCCTTGGTCGACCGCGAGGTTGATACGCAGGTCCGACAGGTAATGACCCACCGGGCGGTCCGCGGCCCACATGGCGTAGGTCGTAAGGGCGGCAATCAATGCCATGGAGAAGGTCAGGTACAGAAGTTTGCGCATGGGAAAACAGTCAACGGCCGTGTGCAGGATTCGCGACTAGGGTAGGGCGCATGCCGGCACTTGCCAAGGGGCGCTGCACATTTGGATCAATAAGTTGTCAGTTACGGTCATTGAGTGACAGCGGCGCGACTCTTAGTCTGTCCAACATGACTGACGGGGGCCGAAGAGCTCCTGCACTTTTTCCGTGATCGCTCGATGTGGAGTTACCGATGGCCGCCGCTCATTACCCGCACCTGTTGGCCCCGCTGGACCTGGGTTTTACCACGCTGCGCAATCGTACCCTGATGGGTTCGATGCACACCGGTCTTGAGGAAAAGCCCGGCGGTTTCGAGCGCATGGCGGCGTACTTCGCCGAACGTGCCCGTGGCGGCGTTGGCCTGATGGTCACTGGCGGTATTGGCCCGAACGACGAGGGCGGGGTGTACTCCGGCGCAGCCAAACTGACCACCGAGGAAGAAGCGCTCAAGCACCGGATCGTCACCCGCGCGGTGCACGAGGCGGGCGGCAAGATCTGCATGCAGATCCTTCACGCCGGGCGTTATGCCTACAGCCCGAAACAGGTCGCGCCGAGCGCCATTCAGGCGCCGATCAACCCGTTCAAGCCAAAAGAGCTGGACGAGGAAGGTATCGAGAAGCAGATCAGCGATTTCGTCACCTGTTCGACCTTGGCGCAACAGGCCGAGTACGACGGCGTCGAGATCATGGGTTCCGAAGGTTATTTCATTAACCAGTTTCTCGCCGCCCATACCAACCACCGTACTGACCGCTGGGGCGGCAGCTACGAAAACCGCATGCGCCTGCCGGTGGAAATCGTCCGCCGGGTGCGCGAAGCGGTAGGCCCGAATTTCATTATTATCTTCCGCCTGTCGATGCTCGATCTGGTGGAGGGCGGCAGCAGCTGGGAAGAAATCGTCCAGTTGGCCAAGGCGATCGAGCAGGCCGGTGCGACGATTATCAACACCGGCATCGGCTGGCACGAAGCGCGGATTCCGACCATCGCCACCAAAGTGCCGCGCGGCGCGTTCAGCAAGGTCACGGCCAAGCTGCGTGGCTCGGTGAGCATTCCGCTGATCACCACCAACCGTATCAACACCCCGGAAGTGGCCGAGCAGATTCTGGCCGAAGGCGATGCCGACATGGTCTCCATGGCGCGGCCGTTCCTCGCCGACCCGGACTTCGTCAACAAGGCCGCGGCCGGCCGTGCCGATGAAATCAACACCTGCATCGGTTGCAACCAGGCTTGCCTCGATCACACCTTCGGCGGCAAGTTGACCAGTTGCCTGGTGAACCCACGCGCCTGTCATGAAACCGAACTCAACTACCTGTCGGTGCAGCAGATCAAGAAAATCGCGGTGGTCGGTGCCGGTCCTGCGGGTTTGTCCGCGGCGACCGTGGCCGCCGAGCGCGGGCATCAGGTGACACTGTTTGATTCGGCCAGCGAAATTGGCGGCCAGTTCAACATCGCCAAGCGTGTGCCGGGCAAGGAAGAGTTTTTCGAAACCCTGCGCTACTTCAACCGCAAACTGCAGACCACTAACGTCGACGTGTGCCTGAACACCCGCGTCGATGTCGCACAACTGGTAGAAGGCGGCTACGACGAGATCATTCTCGCCACCGGCATCGCGCCAAGAACCCCGGCGATTCCGGGCGTCGAGAACGCCAAGGTGCTGAGCTACCTGGACGTGATCCTTGAGCGCAAACCGGTGGGCAAGCGCGTCGCGGTGATCGGTGCCGGTGGTATCGGATTCGATGTCTCGGAGTTCCTGGTTCACCAGGGCGTGGCCACCAGCCAGAATCGCGAGGCGTTCTGGAAGGAGTGGGGCATCGATACGCATCTGCAAGCGCGCGGCGGTGTCGCCGGCATCAAGGCTGAACCTCACGCACCGGCTCGTGAAGTGTTCCTGCTGCAACGCAAGAAATCCAAGGTCGGCGATGGCCTTGGTAAAACCACCGGCTGGATTCACCGCACCGGTCTGAAAAACAAGCAGGTACAGATGCTCAACAGCGTCGAGTACCTGAAGATCGACGACGAAGGTTTGCACATCCGCATCGGCGAAACCGGCGAGCCACAAGTGCTGCCAGTGGACAACATCGTGATCTGCGCCGGGCAGGACCCGCTGCGCGAATTGCAGGAGGGGCTGGTGGCGGCCGGACAGAACGTGCATTTGATTGGCGGCGCGGATGTGGCGGCTGAATTGGATGCGAAGCGCGCGATCAACCAAGGGTCGCGACTGGCGGCTGAACTCTAAAACTCACACGTCCTGTAGCAGCCGGACGCAGGCTGCGCCAGCTGCTACAAGGTTTGCGTTGGCTGATAGACTGGCGTCTTTTATGTCTGCGCAGAGCCGATGCTTTCTCCTCCAGCCAACTGGCTACCTATTCCCCTGCTAGAACCCCTTCATCTCGGCTGGCTGACCAACGCTGGCATCGAAGTCGCGATCCTGCGCCTCGACCAGATCGACCCTCTAATCAGCGGCAACAAGTGGTTCAAACTCATCGAGCACCTGAAAGCCGCTGACCGGATCGGTGCCAAAGGCATCATCAGTCTGGGCGGTGCCCACTCCAATCATCTGCATGCACTGGCCGCCGCGGGCAAGCGTTTTGGTTTTCGCACTGTTGGCCTGCTGCGCGGTCATCCGCAAGAAACGCCAACGGTAAAAGACTTGCAGGCGTTCGGCATGCAGTTGCATTGGCTGGGTTATGGCGGTTATCGAGCGCGGCACGAGCCGGGTTTCTGGTTGCCATGGCAGGCGCAGTATCCCGATCTGCATCCGGTGCCGGAAGGTGGCGGCGGTTTGCAGGGAGCAAAGGGCTGCATGCAGCTGAGGACAATGGTCAGCGAGCAGTTGAACGGTCTGGGCTGGAGTGACTACGACGGTTGGTGGCTGGCCTGTGGAACGGGCACGACCCTGGCCGGCCTGGTGCTGGCCGAAGCAGGTGAACACCCGGTGTATGGCGCGCTGGCGGTGCCGGACGATCATGGTGTGGCGCAGCAAGTCGAATCAATTGTGCAAGAGGCGGGTTTACACAATCGCGCTTATGAATTGTTCGACGCCAGCCGTGGCGGCTTTGCCAAAGTCGATCCGCTGTTGCTCGAATTCATCGAGCAGACCGAACAGGCCAGCGGCATTCCCCTCGAACCGCTGTACACCGGCAAAGCCCTGTTGGCGCTCAAGCAGCAAGTAGAAGTGGGAAGATTCGAAAAGGGCACGCGCCTGATCTTCGTCCATACCGGCGGTTTGCAGGGCCGCCGAGGATTTCGATAAGTACGCCATCCCTGTAGCAGTCGGCGAAGCCTGCTGCTACAGGGCTGTGTTCAACCACGCTTGGGCATCATCCGCAGCAAGGTGTTATCGCCCACTACATAGTGGTGATAAATCCCCGCCACGGCGTGCAGGCCGATCAGCCAGTAACCAATGGTGCCGCCGAGTTCATGCCAGCCCTGGATCTGCTTGGCCAGCGCCTTGTCTTCCGCGACCAGCAACGGCAGGTCGAAGCCGTAGAACATCACTTGGTGGCCCTTGGCGCTGGTGACCAGCCAGCCCAGAATCGGCATGGCGATCATCAAAATGTACAGCGCCCAGTGCATCAGTTTGGCCAACACGGTCTGCCAGTGAGGCGAGGCCGGGAAGATTTGCGGCGCCGGGCCCAGGCTGCGAGCGAACAACCGCAGCCAAACCAATACGAACACCGTCAAGCCGAGCATGAAGTGCGTTTCGACGATCAACGTCCGGCCGCCACTGCCTTTGGGAAAGATCCCGCGAAATTCGATACAGGCGTAAACCAGCGCCAGCAGGACCAACATCAACCAATGCAGGGCGATCGATACGGTGCTGTAGCGTGAGTCGGAATTCTTCCAGGGCATACGGTGTTCCTCACAGGTCAGGTCGAGCCACCGTTCTTGTTCGACGGTGTGCGTTAACTGTAATCCGCTTTGGTGGATTTGCCTGTGGCTATTTGGGCGTTCAATGCTCTAGATCAGGAGGTTGGCCACAAAAAAGCGCCAGTTCGGTTAAGGACTGGCGCTTTTTTATGAGGCGATAGGTGCAATCAGTGGGTTTGCGGCATCTCACCATTGGCCAGGCGCTTATTGATATCAGCGATCACTTCCGGCAAATCGGTGATGGTGTCGATCATGTAGTGCGGCCGCGAGCCTTCGAACATTGCATGGATGCGTTTACGTTCGCTGGCCAGTTTGTCGCTGCCCAGGGCGCGATAACCTTCGTAGTCCAGGCCCAGCGCGTTCCCCGAGCAAATCAGCGCCACGGTCCACATGCCGGCGCGACGACCTTCAAGAATGCCCGGCACGGTGTCGTCGATCTTCACGCAGGCTGCGACATCATCGATCCCGAGGGCGATCACGTTGGCCAGCGCCTGGGCCGGCCATGGACGGCCGTTGGGCACTTCGTCGGTGGCGACCACGTGGTCGGCGACGTAACCGTTGGTGGCGGCCAGCTCGACAACTTTGTCCATGACCTGTTTTGGATAGCCGGAGCAGGAACCAATCTTGATCCCTTGCTGGCGCAGATTGGCGATGGTGTCCAATGCGCCCGGAATCAGCGCCGAATGCTCGGCGATTTTCTCGATTTGCAGTGGCATGAAGCGTTTGTAGATGGCGGTGACGTCGTCGTCGGTCGGCGTACGGCCGAACACGGCGCGATAACGTTCGGCCACTTCCGGCTGATCGCACAGGGTGCGGATGTGGTCCCACTTGCCCATGCCCATCGGGCCGCGGGCTTCTTCGATGGAAACCTGGACGTCGAACTCGGCGAAGGCTTCGACAAAAATCTGTGTCGGCGCGAAGGAGCCGAAATCGACCACGGTGCCGGCCCAGTCGAGGATGGCGGCTTGCAGCTTGGTTGGGTTTGCGTAGTTCATGTCTCAAATCCTGTATTGAAGAATGATGAGCCCTGTAGCAGCTGTCGAGCCCCAGCGAGGCTGCGTTCGGCTGCGAAGCAGTCGTGAATCCTGGCGATGCGGTCCACCTGAAACACCGAGGTGGATGGTTTTACGACTGCTTCGCAGCCGAACGCAGCCTCGCACGCTCGGCAGCTGCTACAAGTCGTCGTGAATCAGATTTCCAGCACTTCCATCTCGCGCAGCACTTCGGCGACCGCTGCCACGGCTGCGTGCATCTCGTCCTGGTTGACGTGACCGATGCAGCCGACGCGGAAGGTTTCGACCTGGGTCAATTTGCCGGGGTAAAGGATGAAACCCTTGGTCTTGACACGTTCGTAGAACTCCTTGAACTGGTAACGCGGGTCTTTCGGCGCGTGGAAAGTGACAATGATCGGCGCTTGAATAGCGGCGGGCAGGAAACTGCGCAGCCCCAATTTGGCCATGTCATCGAGCAGCACCTGGCAGTTGTTGGCGTAGCGCTGATGCCGGGCGGGCAAACCACCTTCTTCGTTGTATTGCAGCAGGGCTTCGTGCAGCGCGGCGACCACGTGGGTCGGCGGGGTGAAGCGCCATTGGCCGGTCTTGGCCATGTAGGTGTGCTGATCGAAAAGGTCCATCGCCAGCGAGTGCGAGTTACCGGCGGCATTGGCCAGTGCTTCTTTGCGAGCGAAGACAAAACCCATTCCCGGCACGCCTTCCAGGCATTTGCCCGAGGCGGCGATCAGCGCGTCGAACGGCACCTGTTGCGCGTCGATCGGCAGCGCGCCGAAAGAGCTCATGGCGTCGATGATCAGGCGTTTGCCGTGTTGCGCGATGACGTGGGCGATTTCCGGCAGCGGGTTGAGGATCCCGGTGCTGGTTTCGCAGTGAATCAGCGCGACGTGGGTGATGCTGGCGTCGGCGCGCAGCAGGCGGTCGACGTCGACGGCGGTGGTCGGTTCGTCTTCGGCGGTTTCGAAGGTGCTGAAGGAGCGGCCGAGCACTTCGCAGATTTTCGCCAGGCGTTTGCCGTAGGCGCCGTTGATCAGCACCAGGACTTTGCCGTCGCGAGGCACCAGCGTGCCGATCGCCGCTTCGACCGCGAACGTGCCGCTGCCTTGCAGAGGCACGCAGTGGTGACTGTCGCCGCCGTTGATGATCGCCAGCAGTTGTTCGCACAGGCTGGCGGTCAGTTGATTGAAGCGGTCATCCCATGAACCCCAGTCGACCATCATCGCCTGACGGGTGCGGGTCGATGTGGTCAGTGGGCCGGGGGTGAGCAGGGTAGGTTCGGCAGTACTCATTCTCGTGTCCTCGCAATCGATGGGATGAAGCTACGGGGCTTAAATTGCAATTTGCCGTGCTATCAATCAAATTGTTTGTTGTTATGCCAGCCATCAGTGAGGGTTATTCATGAACCTGTTCCAGCTCCGCGCATTCGATGCGGTGGCCCGCGAGGGCAGCTTCACCCGGGCCGCCGCGCGACTGTTCATCAGCCAACCGGCGGTCACCGGCCACATCAAGGCGCTGGAGGAGCATTACCAGATCACCCTGTTGCGGCGCACCGCACGACGGGTGGAGCTGACGGAGGAAGGCACCAAACTGGCCGCGATCACCCGGGCAATGTTCGGTCTGGCCGAAGAAGCGCAGGTGATGCTGGAAGCGAACCGGCAGTTGCTGACCGGTCGCCTGGAAGTGGCGGCAGACGGGCCGCACATGGTCATGCCTATGCTCGCCAGCCTGCGCGCGCGCTATCCCGGCATTACCGTGAACCTGCGGTTGGGCAATGCTCAGGAAACCCTGGCGGCGTTGTTGTCGGAGCATGCCGACGTCGCGGTACTGACTGAGGTCGAACCGCGCAAAGGCTTGCATCTGCAAGGTTTAAGCGAGTCACGAATTTGTGCCTTGGTGCCTGAGGGGCATCCATGGGCGCAGATGTCGAAGGGCGTGCCGCTCAAGGCGCTGGATCAAGTGATCATGGTGTTGCGCGAGCCAAGCTCGATCACCCGGCGCACCTTCGACGAGGCCTGCGCGACGGCGTTGGTCAATCCACGGGTGTTATTGGAGCTGGACAGTCGCGAGGCGGTGACCGAAGCCGTCGCCGCAGAGTTGGGGGTTGGCGTGGTGTCATCGGTGGAGGTTAGCCACGACCCGAGGGTGGCGGCGGTGCCGATTCTTGGTGAAGGGTTGGTTAATCGGCACATGATTGGCTGCATGGAGCGGCGGCGGGATTTGCGCTTGATACAGGCGTTTTTCGAGTTGGCGCCCGCCTTGTAACCGAGGTGCGCCCATCGCGAGCAAGCTCGCTCCCACATTGGATCTCCAGCGTTCACAAAATCCCTGTGGGAGCGAGCCTGCTCGCGAAGCGGCCGGGCCTGCCTACACAAGACTCTCGCGAACCATCTCCAGAAACGTCGCCACCACCCGCCGCGAACTCTGCTCGCGCAAGCACACCAGCGTCTCGGTCAATCGCCGTTTGCAGTCGGTAATCGGCAACGCGCAAACCCTCGAATCTGCACCGAACTCGGCAGCCGATACAACACCAACGCCAATCCCCACGACCACCGCCTCACGCGCCGCTTCCCGACCTTCAACCTGAATCGCCGGGCGGATGCGAAAGCCTGCCTGAGCCATTTCTTCTTCCAGCGTTTGCCGAGTCACCGAACCGATTTCCCGCAGCACCAAAGGCGTGTCATCGAGGTCCGCGAGGCAAATCGATTCACGGTCGGCCCACGGATGATGGCGGGAAACGAACGCCACCATCGGGTCGTTGCGCAGCGGCAACGAGATCAGACGTTCGTCACTCACCTCCCGGCCCAGCAACGCCAGGTCGGCCTGATAGTTGAACAGCCGAAACAGCGATTCATCGGTGTTGCCGGTTTCGATCTTCACGCTGATGCCGGGGTAGCGCTCACAAAAGCGAGCAATCTGCGGCAACACATGCACTGGCGCATCTACCGCGAGAATCAGGCTGCCGGTCTGCAAGGCCCTGGAGTCATGCAAGAGCTCCTGCGCCTCGGCCTCGATGACGAATAGCCGCTGAGTAATGCTCAGCAACCGCTCGCCCAGATCGGTCAGCCGGACAGAACGTTTGTTGCGGTGGAATAGCAGCACACCGAAACGCTCTTCGAGCTTGCGCACTTGGTCGGAAATCGCCGGTTGCGTGAGGAATAGCCGCTCGGCGGCTTTGGTGAAGCTTCCGTGCACGGCCACGGCGTGGAAGGCTTTGAGCTGGGCGTGGGAAACCGACACCGAAACCTCCAGTAACAAGCTGAGCTTATATTGGAAATACGATAAATCGATTTCACTTATTAATCAGTAATTGTTTTTATCGACCTCAGCCCCGGTGACTGGTCAGTCAAACAGCGTCGGCGGCCATGAGCCTGTGCGTGCAACAGCAGGACTCACCTGACCGATATCGCCTCAGGGAAGCGGCGATATCGAAGTGCTCAACAATAAAAAAACAGGCGTTATTTCTCAATTTCTGCCGGCACACTCACACCCTGAGGTCAGAACCACAATGAACAAGCACATCGGCACTATCAAGCGTTGGCGCGTGCAGATCTTCGCGATCACCTGGCTCGCTTACGCCGCGTTCTACTTCACCCGCAAAGCTTTTTCCGTGGCAAAACTGGGGATCGCCGAAGACCCCACCTTCATGCTCGACAAAATGGCCATGGCCAACCTCGACGCCATCTACCTCACGGCTTACGCCATCGGGCAATTCACCTGGGGCATTCTGGCCGACCGTTTTGGCCCAAGGGTCGTAGTGTTTGGCGGGTTGCTGATTTCAGCGGCAGCAGCCTTGGTGATGGGCAGTTTTGCGACGTTGCCAATCTTCGCCACCTGCATGTTGATTCAAGGGTTTGCTCAGTCCACCGGCTGGTCCGGGCTGTGCAAGAACCTCGGTAGCTTCTTTCCCTCTGAACAGCGCGGGCGGGTGCTGGGGTTGTGGAGTTCCTGCTACGCCTTCGGTGGGTTGGTGGCTTCGCCGTTCGCAGGCTGGTGGGCGTATACGCTGATCGGCACCTGGCATGCGGCGTTCTTTTCCAGTGCGGCGGTGGTTGGGCTGGTCGCCGTGCTGTTTTTTATTTTTCAGCGCAACAAACCCGAAGACGTTGGCTTGCCGGCGGTGGAACCGGAACCACAACTGACGGCGCAAGAGGCCGACGCGCAAAGCAAGATCAGCGTGCTGGAACCGTTAAAAGAAATTCTGCGCAACCGCACCGTGCTGGTTCTGGGCCTCGCGTACTTTCTGCTGAAGCCGGCGCGCTACGCGATTCTGCTCTGGGGACCGGTGATCGTCTTTGAGCAGATGCCCTCGGTGGGCAAGGTCGGCGCGGCAATCATTCCGACCGCGTTTGAACTGGCCGGGTTGCTCGGGCCAATTATGCTGGGTCTGGCCTCGGACAAACTGTTCGGCGCCCGACGCATGCCGGCGTGTGTGCTCAGCCTGTTGGCGTTGACCGTGACCCTGGCCTTGTTCATGGGCGCCCTGCAAACCGGCAGCGTGATGCTGGTGGTGGCGCTGCTGTTTGTCATGGGCCTGACCCTGTACGGACCGGACTCGATGATCAGCGGCGCGGCCGCGATCGATTTCGGCACCGCCAAGGCGGGCGCCACAGCCGCCGGTTTCGTCAACGGTTGCGGCTCGGTCGGGGCGATTCTCGGCGGATTGCTGCCGGGCTACTTCGACTCGGTCACCGTGTTCATCGTCTTCGCTGGCTGCGCATTGTTTTCGGCCCTGGTGCTGATCCCGCACTGGAACAGCCGCCCGGCTGGCCTGCGTGCCGAAAGCGTTTTCGTGCCCAACCAACCGATCACCGTAAAACCTCTGCGTACTTAAGGATTGACCCATGAGACCTTTCTGGCTGGAACAGGCGCTGGCGGCCGAGTCCTGCGCGCCATGCGAACCCTTGGCGGGCGACACCCGCGCTGACGTCTGCATCGTCGGCGGCGGCTACACCGGGTTGTGGACCGCGATCATGCTCAAGGAACAGAACCCCGAACTGGATGTGCTGCTGATCGAGGCCGATATCTGCGGCGCCGGCGCCAGTGGCCGCAACGGTGGTTGTGCACTGTCGTGGTCGGCCAAGTACTTCACCCTTGAACGGCTGTTCGGCGTCGAAGAAGCTGTGCGGTTGGTCAAGGAATCGGAGCGCAGCATCCATGCCATTGGCGCCTTTTGCGAGCAGTACGCGGTGGACGCCGATTACCGCCTCGACGGCACGCTCTACACCGCCACGAACCGTGCCCAATGCGGCTCGACCGATGCCGTGATCGCGGCGTTGGAGCGCAATGGCATCAACTCTTTCACCCAACGGCCGGTGGCCGATGTGCAACGCATGGCCGGTTCCAGCAAACATCTGGAAGGCTGGTTTTCTCCGGCGGCGGCAAGCGTGCAACCGGGAAAACTGGTGCGCGGCTTGCGCCGGGTCGCCTTGAAACTCGGGGTGAGGATTCACGAGCACACCGCCATGGCCGGGTTGCAGGAGGGCAAGCCTGCAGGGATTGAAACCCCCAACGGCACCGTTCGCGCGGATCGCGTGGTGCTGGCGATGAACGCCTGGATGGCCCGGGCGTTTCCACAGTTCGAGCGCAGTGTGGCGATCGTTTCCAGCGACATGCTGATCACCGAACCGCGACCCGATCTGCTCAACGAAATCGGTTTGACCAGCGGCGTCACCGTGCTCGATTCGCGGATTTTCGTGCACTACTACCACAACACCCCGGACGGCCGAATCATGCTCGGCAAGGGCGGCAATACCTTTGCTTACGGCGGGCGAATGTTGCCGGTGTTCGATCAGCCATCGCCCTATGCCGGTTTGTTGCAGCACAGCCTGAGCGAGTTCTTTCCGGCGTTTGCCCAGGTCAAGGTCGAGGCGACCTGGAACGGTCCGTCTGATCGTTCCGTCACCGGTTTGCCGTTCTTCGGTCAGATGAGCGCCAGTGGCAACGTGTTTTATGGTTTCGGATATTCCGGCAGCGGGGTTGGCCCGTGTCATATGGGCGGGCAGATTCTCGCCTCGATGGTCCAGGGACTGGACAACGCCTGGACCCGCTCGCCTCTGGTCAACGGCCCCTTGGGCTTGTTTCCGCCGGAACCGATTCGTTACCTCGGCTCATTGATGGTGCGCAACGCCATTCGCCGCAAGGAGCGCGCCGAGGATCACGGGCGCCGGCCACGGCATCTGGATGTGCGTCTGGCGAAGTTCGCGGCGGCGGCAGGCAAGGCCGACAAGGGTTGAGAGTCAGGGTGTGAGGTCCGAGCGATTGACCAGCCAATCGAGCAGCAAGTGGCTATCGCGGCGTGGCTCGGGAACTGGCCGAGTGCGCGGGTGATGGCCCATGCCGACGCACAGCACCGGCCGGTCCGGGTCACTGTCGAGAAAACTGATGAGTACGTCGCTGCCGGCCTTTGGCAGGCTGGACGGGTCAATCCGACCGTCCGGCGCTGCAAGGGCGACCGGTAGCCAGAGACCGGTAGATTCAAGCGGATCCGCTTCCGCTGTTGGCCACAGCCTGACCTGTATTCGACCTCGATCATCCAGCGCCGCCGGTTGCCCGGCAGGTCCCAGCACCCGGGCAGGTTGATAACCCGGAATGCTCGGCCTGGTCTGTTTGAGCGCGGGCCTGAAGACCGTTGACCAGGGAATGGCGGTGAATTGATTGCGGTAATGGCGGAAAGTGACGGGTTTGTCTGTGGCAAGAATCGAAGGTTGTTGTCCCTGATGTCGGGTTTCGGTGAGCAGCCATTGATCGTTGAAATTCGGCAGTGGATGTTCTGACACTTGCACAATCTGTGCGCTGCGCAGTGCGCTCTGGGTGCTTCGACCGTGGATCTGCAGGTGCTGGCAACGCAGACGTTCCAGTTGTCGTCGGCTCAACTGATCGTGATGGATGTGCTCGGCCGCGGGGCGGGCCATCACGGGCAATGGTGTGCTGAAAGCGTGGTTGGCCGCGCCCTCGTCGGGGTTTTGCGAGCCACGGTTTCTGGCCGGCAGTCGTGAGGGAAAGGGCGGCGAGTCATGGCGCTGGAACAACTCACTGATCACCGGCACGTCACTGTCTTCGGGCGCGTTGCCCTGGAAAGGCGTAAGTAACGGTTCCTGGGGGAAACTCAGGCTGTCATCCGCCAGGACCAGCACATGCCCGTCGCGCTGATGTTCGAAGTGATAGTGAATGCCTTCTTCTTCACACAGCCGTTGCAGCAATGCCAGATCGCTCTCCTCGTACTGAATGCAAAAAGGTCGGAGCGGATAGTGCCCGTTCGACAATTCGAAGCGATAGCTCCCCTCGGGCACATCATGTTCCTCCAGGAGTTGGCGCAGGATCATCGGTACGCTGAGGTGATGAAAGACGCGGCGTGAACGCTGCCGGTCGAGCCATTGAAGGTAGGGCACCAGCACCAGTTTGTAGCCGATCCGGTGGGGGCCGCGATGCTCGCGACTGGCACTGTGAAGGACGCCGTGAATACCCTGGCCCTCCATCAAGCTGAGGAACACCGGCTGTTGCAGCAATCGGTCGAGGTTCATGGCCGGTGCGAGGCCGATGACTTCGATGTCGAATCGATAGGGCTGGTTGAGGGCTTCTCGGCCACTGAACTGCAACACCTGCAAACTCAAATCGCCGTCGAGAAGTGTCAGGGTGAAGGGACTTTCCTTGTCGTTGTGCATCGAACGCGCTTCTGCCATTGAATTCGGGCGCAGAGGGTACGAAACCACAGCCCTTTATGGTCACCGCAAATCGAAGTTTCAGAATCGCCCTACAACTGCCGGTGAAGATGTCGATTGGTCATGCGGGTGAACAGGGTGGATTTTTTGGTCGATTGCCAACTTTAGGGCGTATAAACTTGCGCCATGCGTCGGCCAATAGATGTCTCGGCGCCACAGATCAAGAGAGTGAGTAATGGGCGCACAGTGGAAGGTTAAACACAAAGAAGCGGCATCTAACGCCAAGGGCAAGATCTTCGGCAAACTGGTAAAAGAAATCACCATCGCTGCCCGTAACGGTGCCGATACTGCCACCAACGCACACCTGCGTCTGGTGGTCGAGCAGGCCAAGAAAGCCTCGATGCCCAAGGAAACCCTGGATCGCGCGATCAAGAAAGGCGCGGGCCTGTTGGGCGAAACCGTGCAATACCATCGCGTAACCTATGAAGGCTTCGCACCGCATCAGGTACCGCTGATCGTTGAATGCGTGACCGACAACATCAACCGCACCGTTGCTGAAATCCGCGTCGCGTTCCGCAAGGGCCAATTGGGCGCTTCCGGTTCGGTAGCGTGGGACTTCAACCATGTCGGCATGATCGAGGCGTCCCCGGACAGCCCAGACGCCGATCCGGAAATGGCCGCCATCGAAGCCGGCGCCCAGGATTTCGAGCCGGGTGAAGAAGAGGGCGCGACCCTGTTCCTGACCGAGCCTGCGGACCTGGATGCCGTGCAGAAAGCCCTGCCCGAGCAAGGGTTCACCGTGTTGTCGGCCAAGCTGGGCTATCAGCCGAAAAACCCGGTCAGCGGTCTGAGCGATGAGCAGATGGCTGAAGTCGAAGCCTTCCTCGAAGGCCTCGATAACCACGATGACGTGCAGGACATGTTTGTCGGGTTGGCGGGTTAAACCGCTTCGAGCGTGTGATGACGTGTGGCGAGGTCCCTCGCCACAGGTTTGTGTTGGCTTCCAGTGGTTGAGGCCAATACCGTCAGCGCCTGAACAAGCTCGCTGAACCCCGGTCGCGTCAGCACCTGCGGCTGACAGCAGCGCTGCTGCAATTGCTCCAACTGCGCACGACCTTCATCGCTCAACCCCGAGTCGATCCGCTCCAACAATTCCCCCAGCAAAACACCAAACGCCCGTACCTCGATCCGTTGCAGCGCACGGCTTTCAAGGCTGTCCGAGGTGGCATGGAACGACGCCGCGCCAAAATCCCCCAGCAGGCAATCACCGTGCTCATTCCACAGAATGTTGTGGCCGTAGAGGTCGCCGTGGGTGATGCCATGTCGGTGCAAATGTTCGGCTGCCGAGGCGATGCCACAGGCGATGCGCAATGCCACGCCAGCGCTGAACCGGGTGTCGTTGGCGTAAACGTCGCGGGTACATGACACCAGGCTCGGCAGCCCGGACAGATTGCGATAGCTCGGATCGATCAATTGCATCACCAGCCCGACCTGGGCTTCTGGATGCCCGACGACGCGCCCTTCAACCCGGATCAGGTTGGGGTGACAGCCGGCGGTGATGCAGGCGTTCATTTCGTGCAACGGCGAGCCATCGCTGGTCATTTCGCCTTTGTAGAGTTTGACGGCGACCTGTGTGGCCGGTTGGCCCGGTCGATCCCACATTGCTCGATGAATCACTCCCGACGCACCTTCGCCCAGTTGCTGCTCCAGACGCAGCTCGGACCAGGGAATGCGGGGCGTGGCTTCGAGAGCGGCCGCATCGGCTTCGGTCTCCAGCGGGTTACCGGCGTACGCCAGCCAGGTCAGGCTCGGCAGGGACAGCAGCCACTCGGGCAACTCGGTCAACCGGTTGGCGGCGATGCGGATCAGTTCGAGTCGATGGCAATGACGCAAGCTCTCCGGCAAACGTTGCAAGCGGTTGCCAGCAAGCATGAGTTTTTGCAGGTGCGGGCGTTCACCCAGCTCGGCCGGCAGTTCAGTGATGCAGTTATCGGTCAGGATCAGCCAGCGCAGCAACGGTGGCAGGGCCGTGCCTGGCACGCGTTCGATGCGGTTGGCCTTGAAGCCGACCATCGTCAGTGCGGCGCATTGGCCCAGGCAGTCGGGCAGTTCGGTGAACAGATTGTCCGAGCAGAACAACACGCGCAAACGGGTCAGGCGGTGCAAGTCGTTCGGCAGACTGCTCAAGGCATTGCCGCTGAGGTCGAGGACTTCCAGCGAGTCCGCCAGGTCGAAGATTTCTCGCGGAAACTCCGTCAGGCCGCCGGTGAGGGCCAGGCGGGTAATGCCCGACAGTTGGCCGGCGCGTAGTTGGGCAAGGGTATCCATGAACAGATTCACTTTGATCGGGAGGAGGGCGCGGAGGCCTGGAAACGGGCGACATGATACCGGCAAAGGCCGAGGACGTGTCAGACCGGAGCCCTGACTTCGACCAACTGCCCCAACCGGCTGCGCGTGCGCGCCAGATCGATGGCATCGCCGCCCAGGCTTTCGCGCAAAGACTGCTGCCCGAGCAGAATCAGGTGCTTGTCCTGGTCGTACAGGACGTCGACCAGGTTGATGAAGCGCTGCTGGGCAGCGATGGAACAATCGGCGAGGTTGGGCAGTTCATCGATGAACCAGTGATCGAAAGGTCGGCACAGCTCCAGGTGATCATGACCGCTGTGGGGTGATCGCACCGATCGCCGAAGGTGAAACCGATGGTTCGCCCTTCGCAGTGTCGAGCCTGAAGGTTGCGTGTTCCGACGGGCAGTTGAATGGCCGGCGCGTCGCGTTCGGGCAGGTTCAACGACTGACGCTGCGCCAGCGTGACCGGCCAGATGTACTGGCCTTGGGTAAACAGCTGCTGGGCATGGTTTCTGACCTGACTGCGGTAGTCGTGGGGGCCGCCGACCTCCATGACCTGCATGCGAGCGTTGATCAGGTCGATCACCGGTTTGAAGCGCGCGTGGTACAGCGGGTTGGGCAGCAGTCCTTCCGGTGGGTAGTTGGAGGTGACCAGCAGCAGGATGCCGCGGCGGAACAATGCCTTGAACAGCCGGGTGATGAGCATCGCGTCGCCGATATCATGGACGTGAAACTCGTCGAAACACAGCACCCGGCAATCGCGCAGCTGTTCGTCGAGGGTGGTTTCCAGTGCGTTGGGGTGATCGCGATGAGTGAACATCCCTTGGTGTAGTTGCGCAAAAAACTCATGAAAATGCAGGCGCTGTTTTTCCGCGATGGGAAGGGCCTGGAAAAACCCGTCGAGCAGCCAGCTCTTGCCGCGACCCACGGCGCCGTGCAGGTAAAGGCCGGGGAGCGTTTTTGCCGAGGTGCCCAGCAGCGCTGCGGCATGCTGCGCCATGCAGTCGATGACGCGTTGTTGGCTTGGCTGAGGGGGTAGCCCTGGGAATGGGCCTTGCGGTGGAAGTAGTCGTGGATGACGCGACCGGTTGCGGTGTTACCGGCGGATGCTGCCGATGACTTGCCGAACAAGCGGAGTAGCGCAGGCCAGCGTGGTGTGCGTCGCGAACGGTTTGGCGGTCGAACGGCCACTGTGATTTCACCCCGTAATCTTCATGCCGGCTCCCCGAGCTGCCGCGCCGTAGTGTAACCAAATGGGGAATTTCCATTCCAGTTGTGTCGACCTGTAGCAGCTGCCGAGCCTGCGAGGCTGCGTTCGGCTGCGCAGCAGTCGCCAATCCATTCCCTGCGGTTTTCCTGAATGACCACGGTGTTTGGTTTTACGACTGCTTCGCAGCCGAACGCAACCTCGCAGGCTCGGCAGCTGCTATGTATGGACTCGCCCCCACTGTCTACCCGCTTTTGAAAAACCGCCGCCCCGTTGCATCTATGTATCAGGCCTATTCGAGGAAGCCGACTTCGGCTTCTGGCCAAAATTGG
>NZ_JBBWCB010000057.1:0-36813 GCF_039888995.1 Pseudomonas rossensis
CTGCAGGATTGCCCCGAGGTGCGCCGGGCGGTTTATCTGAGTTGGCAACCCAATGCGCGGATTTACAGCCACGAGGGCGCCGCCCAGCATTTTCCACCGGGGCTGGGCGACCCTTCGCTGGCCAGCGATCAGCGGCTGTTTGATCGGCTGGTCGAGGCGGGACGGCTGGACCTGGCTCAAGTACGTCAACTCGATTGCTGGCTGGCCGGCCGACTGCGCCGGGCGGCTATCAGCCATGGCCAGGTGTTTGATCTGGCCTTGACGCCTGGGCAGCCGGGTTTGTTGTTGGTGGAAGTGTGCGAGGGCGTGAGTCTTGATTGGCTGGGTTGGGTGCAGGACTTGCTGACGACGTTGCTGAGCAGCGTCAACGGCATGTTGCGGGGCTCGCCGCTGTTGGGCCACGATCCGCAACCGAGTCTGTTGCTCGATGCCCAGGGCCGACCGCTGGAATTCAATGCCGCGCTGTTGGCACTGCTCGCCGAAAAGCCGCTGACCGATGTGCTGGGCTTTTTGCCGGTCAATCACCGGGTGCTGGTCCGTGCCTGCCTCGACCAGCAACGCGCCATCGACGGGGTCGAAGCCCAATTCGAAGCGCAGATCCTGATCTGGACGTTTATCCCCGATCCCCAGGACAACCGCGTGCTCGCCCGTTGCCGCGATGCCACGGCACAAGTGTTGGCCGAGCGTGAAGCCGCCACGGCACGGCGGCTGTACCGGCTGATCATCGAGAACACCACCGACCTGATTTCCCGACACACACCGGACGGGCGCTTTCTGGATGCCTCGCCCGCGTCCTGGACATTGCTTGGCTATTGGCCGGAGGAGTTGCGCGGGCAAATGGCCCAGGGCTTGTTCCATGGTCAGGACCTGGCCAGCCTGGTGCAGCGCGCGCGGGATGCCCTGGAGCAGGACGGTTATCACACGATGACCTATCGCATTCGCCATCGAGACGGGCATTACCTGTGGTTCGAAACCGCGAGCCGGGCGATTCGTGAAACCTACACCGGCACGGTAGTCGAAGTGGTCAGCGTGTCCCGGGACATCACCGCCCGAGTACAAGCCGAGGAGAACAAGCGGCGCCTGGCGGAGGTCGTCGAGGCCAACACCGATCCGGTGTTGTTCATCGACCCCGAGGGGCAAGTCACTTACCTCAACCCGGCGGCGCGGCGCATTCTCGGGATCGACGAGCAACAACCGATGCCGGCCCTGGCGCAATTGTTCGCCAGCGGCGACCTGGCACGTCTGCAGCGCGATGGCTGGAGCAGCGCCGAACGCGACGGTGTCTGGAGCACCGATGCGCGATTGCAGCCACCGGGTGGCGGCACTTCAGTGCCGGTGTCGCTGGTGCTGCTGGCGCACCGTTCGGCCGGCGGCGAGCGCTATTACTCCTTGGTGGCGCGGGACATGACCGAGCGTGAACTGCGTGAAGTGCAACAGCGCCGTCATCAGGACGAACTGGCACACACGGCGCGGTTGGTCACCCTGGGTGAATTGGCCTCGGGCATCGCTCACGAAATCAACCAGCCATTGGCGGCGGTGGTCAATTACGCCAATGCCAGCCAGCGCTATTTACAGACGCTGGATTCCAATCCCCAAGCCGCCGCCCGAGTGGCGCAAGGGCTGGAGCGCATTACCCATCACGCCACGCATGCTTCAGAAGTGATCAGACGTTTGCGCGCGTTTCTGCGCAAGGGACAACGCCGGATGCAAGCCCTGAATTTCACCGACGTCGCCCGCGAGGCCGTGCGTTTATGTGCCTGGGAAGCGAGCAATTGCCAAGTGACAATCGAGGATCGCCTGCCGGATAATCTGCCGCCGATTTATGCCGACCGGGTGCTGCTGGAGCAGGTGCTGCTCAATCTGTTGCGCAATGCCATCGACGCCAACCGCGAACAACATCCGGGGCAACCTTCGCTGATCGTGATGGCTGCGGGGCAGGGCGGTGGTGCAACCGTGGAAATCAGTGTGCAAGACCAGGGGCCAGGCGTCAGCGAACCGGAACTGGAGCAGATATTTACCCCGTTCTATACCAGCAAGGCCGATGGCCTGGGACTTGGCTTGTCCATGAGTCGCAGCATCATCGAAGGTTTCGGTGGCGAATTGCAGGCCCGACGCCAATCTGTCGGGCTGCTGATGTGCTGCCGTTTGCCGCTGGCCGGCCCAACAAAACAACAACAGGAATAACGTAATGGCAGGTGTGAGGGAGCACGTGGTGTATGTGGTCGACGACGATCAAGGCATGCTCGATTCAACGGTCTGGTTATTGGAATCGGTAGGGCTCAAGGCCTTGCCATTTACCAGTGGCGTGGAGTTTCTCAATGCTTGTGATGCCACGCTCGATGCCTGCGTGCTGCTCGATGTTCGCATGCCCGGCATGGGCGGTTTGAACGTGCAGGAAGAAATGCGCACACGTGAGCTGAACCTGCCGATCATCTTCGTCAGCGGGCACGCGGATGTGCCGATCGTGGTTCGCGCCTTCAAGGCAGGTGCCCATGACTTCATCGAGAAGCCCTATAACGAGCAATTGCTGCTGGACAGCGTGCAACAAGCGCTTAGTAACTGCGCAGCAAACCGCTCGGGCAATCAGGGCCATGAAGCCTTGCAGGCACGCTTGCTGACACTGACCCCTCGGGAGCGCGATGTCTTGCTGCCGCTGGTCCAGGGTTACACCACCCGTGAAATCGCTGAACAACTGGGCGTGAGCGCAAAAACCGTCGACCTGTATCGCTCGCGGGTGATGAAACGCATGCAGGCCAATACCTTGCCGGACCTGGTGGGCATGGCCATCGCCGCTGAACTGGTTGATCCGCTGAAGCTGCGGTGATTGGTCGCGTTTTCCATTGAGCGTCTATGCTGGGCTAACCGATCTCATCCCTCTGCAGCGATCTGCAAGGAGGCAGCAATGGTGCCCACATCCAGCTCCGAGAAGGCGTTCACACGCAGTCTGCTCGATGTTTTGATCCGTGCCGGACTGATTGCCGTACTGGTGCTGTTCTGCTTTGAGATCTTCAGCCCGTTCCGCGACCTCATGCTGTGGTCGCTGATCCTGGCGATCACCCTTTACCCATTGCAACAGCGACTCAAGGGGCCGCGGGGTCAGAAAGACGGCCGCATTGCGACGCTGATTGTGCTGATCGCCATCGTTGTGCTCATGGTGCCGGTCTATCTGTTGGTCACCTCGATTGCCGATTCGGTCGAGCACGCCATGACCACCGTCAGGGACGGCAACTTCCATATTCCGCCCCCCGCTGACTCAGTCGCTGACTGGCCGTTAGTGGGCAAGTCGGTCTCTGCTGTATGGCTGCAGGCCTCAACCGATCTTCCCGACCTGACAGCGAAGTACCTGCCCCAGATAAAACATTTCAGCGTGAGTTTATTGGCCAAACTCGCCGGCGTCGGCCTGGGGTTCCTCACCTTTATTTTTGCATTGATCATCGCCGGCATTTTCATGGCCTATGGCGAGAGCGGCAGCCGCAGCGCGGTAAAGATCGCGGCCCGCGTCAGTGGTCCGGCCAAGGGGCCGAAAATCGCCGAACTGTGTACCGCAACGATCCGTGCGGTCGCGCTGGGGGTGGTCGGCATCGCCTTCATCCAGATGCTGCTGGTGGGCATCGGATTCGTGCTCATGGGCGTCCCCGGTGCCGGGCTGCTTGCCTTGGCGGTGCTGCTGCTCGGCATCATGCAATTGCCGGCGACGCTGATTACGCTGCCCGTGATTGCCTTTGTGTTCGCCACCGAGGGGGCCAGCACGGCGACCATTGTTTTCTCCATCTACGTGTTCGTTGCCGGCCTGGTGGATAACGTACTCAAGCCATTGCTGCTGGGGCGCGGTGTCGATGTGCCGATGCCGGTGGTGCTGATCGGCGCCCTCGGCGGCATGTCACCAGTGGCATTATCGGGCTGTTCATCGGCCCGGTGGTGCTTGCGGTCGGCTATCAGTTGTTCTGGCAATGGGTGGAAGATCAGCCGCAGAACAGACCGGACGTCCCGCCGACGTTATAAGTACCCGGGCTTGCGCTAGCATGAAAGATATTCAGGCCATTCGCCCTGACGAGCAGGACAGTGCGCCCCGCCAGATGACCGTTTGGACTTCGCCACTCACTGCGCGGTGCAGGATTTCTACTTCGGCGAGGACTTCCTGCTTCGTCGACACGACTACAACGTGGACGTGAGTGGTGGCTATCGACCTCAGCGACATCAGCTACGCCTAAAGAGGGTTGAATCATGACCATCCATTCCTGGGAAAAACTCTACCTCGATGACCTGAGTCTGGGTCAGCAGTTCGAAAGCGACAGCCTGCGTGTCCATCGAGCGTCGATGCTGGCCTTTGCTCAGGAGTTCGACCCGCAACCGTTTCACCTCGATCCTGAACTCGCCGAGCTGAGTCTGTTCCGTGGCCTGGCAGCCAGTGGCTGGAACACCGCCGCCCTGACCATGAAGCTGTTGGTGGAAAGCGTGCCATTGGCAGACGGGATCATCGGCCTGGGCATCGAGTTGAGCTGGCCGACGCCGACCTACCCGGACGATCTGTTGCGTCTGCAATGCACCGTGCAGGCCCTCGATCCATCCAGCTCCAAGCCAGATCGGGGTGTGGTGACCCTGTTCATGGAAACACTCAATCAAAACGACAAGGTCGTGCAGCGAGCCACCGGCAAACTGCTGGTCTTCAGAAGACCGGCGCCTGATTGAGAAGGTCGTCATAGGTGTGTGGAGCGTGCGTGATGGGCTCTGTCGGTTGCTGGGGTCGGAGGAGGCGTTTTGAAAACATTCCTGCTCAGGCCTAGCGCCTCAACGCTGAACATGTTGCGTCAAGCGTGCCTGCAACGCCGAGATGCGGTGCCGCCAACGTTAACCGAAAAAGCGCTCATCCCTGACATTCCAGATGCTCGCTACTGGCTGGACCAGGATCTGACCCCGTTCATTCGGGATGTGAGTCAGGCCAACATTCGAGAGGCTGAAGCGCTCGCCAGCGCAGGGATGCCCAATGACACCCTGCCGCTGGCAAGCATGTTGGCCGTTTCGGGGGGCGGCGATGCAGGCACATTCGCGGGGGGCATCATTGCGGGATGGACCCTGCATGGGACTCGACCTGTGTTCAAAGTCGTCACCGGCATTAGCGCTGGCGCCCTGGTCGCCCCGTTTGCCTACCTGGGGCCCCAGTACGACGGTGTCATTCTGGGTATCTGCAATGCAGTCGGTCCAAAAGACATTTTCCATCCGCGCAGTGTGCTGACCCGTCTTGCCAGCGATGGTATGGCACACAGCAAGCCACTGTCGCGGCTGATTGCACAGCACATCACTGCCGAGATTCTTGCGGCGATCGCGTCGCAATACGCCAAAGGACGTCTTCTGATGATCGGCACCACCGATCTTGATTCAGGGCGCCCGGTCACCTGGAACATGGGCGCTATTGCCTCGAGCCAGGCACCGGGCGCGCTCGACCTGTTTCGCAACATCATGGTCGCGTCGATGAGTATTCCTGGCGCCGTCTCACCCGTCATGATCGATGTGGAGGTTGACGGTCAACAGTTTCAGGAAATGCACGTGGACGGAGGCGTCCTGACTCAGGTGTTCCTTTACCCACCCGGCACCGTGATGGCGCTGAACCGCGTGACCGGGGCGCGTTTGCGTGATGAACGGCATTTCTATGTCATTCGCAACGGCAAACTGGAGTTGCAGTGGTCCGGAACCAAGCGCCGCACCTTGAGCATCGGCGGTCGCGCCATCAGCGCATTGATCCAGACTCAGGGGATCAGCGATCTGGATCGAATTTACCGAATTGCACAGCAGGATGGGGCGGACTTCAATCTGGCGTACATCGGCTCCGACTTTGATATTTCTCGCAATCATAGATTTGATGGCGAGTACATGAAGCGATTGTTCGAATACGCCTTTGAACTCAGTGCGAAAGGCTATCCGTGGCATAAATCGCCGAGTACGTGAGAGAGGGCCGGCGCTCTGCCTGCCCAAAACATCCCGCATTTGCCCAAGAGAAATCAGCTGACCGGCTCGGCCGTACAACTCATTGCCCCTGAGCCTGGCTTCTGGAAAATGACCCCGTTGCCGTCTTGCCAGAAACGGTAGTTCCCTTGGGAATCCTTGCCAGTGTATTGGGTTCCCGAATCACTCGGCACCTGGCTCAGGGTGATCGAGGTGTTCGCCCATTTCAGGTACACGACACCTGGCTGCGTGTTAAAGAAGGTGGCGGCAATCAGTTCGTCAAACCCTGTACAACGAAAAGCCAAGGGGCCTTCGGTAAGCCTGTCTGGATCCTTGGTTCTCACAATGGCCGAACCTTGGCGTAGCTGGTGCGCGCGCTCGACATAACTTCGGATCGTGCACGCCTTGGGCTCAGGCGTGGACGCACACTGCTTACGGGAGTCGATCCAGAACTGCTGGTCGATCAAGACTTTGTCTGGCCGCGGTACTGAACGTTCATCCGTGAGCGCCAGGCGATAAAGACGCGTCAATTCGATATCCATCTGCGCCATTTGCGAATCGCGACAGATAAGCTTTTCAACGGATGCCCTTGCCGTGGCGCAATCGAAGCTGGTCTTGAACGACGCAGCATTTGCGCAGGTGCTCGTCGCCGCGCAAACGCTGGCAGCGAGCAGACAGGTGAAAAGGGGCGTGACCGTTTTCATGTTGGCTTTACCCAGATCATTACGTGATCCCCGGATTGCCATGGAACCTATCGATCTGTTGAACATTGATTCGTTCGCATTGGGTGTATCGCAGTGTAAGTCAGTGCTCAAAACTTGCCACTCCCGGCGTTGGCTGGGTTGTAGGAGGGGGGCACGCGGATGTCTCCCGCAGGGAGAGCAGCATCTCCGGCGCGTTGCTCAGCCGGCTCTGCATTTGCTCCAACACTGACTCATGTTCCCGGCGTCGGACTCACTGCCTTTCCAGTGGCCGCGGTTAGCTCTCAAGGAGAGTCAATATTGATGATCGATGCGGCTGGAGGCACGGACTGATAGCGAAGCTTTGCACGATCTCAGGATCGCCGTGAGGCGTATCAGAAGTTTGCTCCGACCGATGCGCTCCATGACCGAGGTGGCAACCCTGAACATCGCGGCAGCTGATGTGGGAAGGCTGACTACACCCGCTCGGGATCTGGAGGTGATGATTCAGGAACTGGAGGGCAGGGGTTTTCCCGCCCAGGTTCAGCTCAGAAAAGCGGGCTTGGCATCTCACTACTCCAGGATTCTAAAAAGCCCGGCCCTCAAGAACCTGTTCATTCAATTGGATATGTGGCCTTCCTCTTTTCGCTCAGTTGAAGTCAGCGGCGGTTTAAAACACATCCAGCCTCAAATCGAAAAAGCACTGAAAAAGCAGATTGATCGACTGCATGCTGCCGTGGATGACACTGAATTTGATCGGCACGAGCTGAGAATCCTGGTCAAGCGCACGCGCTACCTCACGGAAGCTTTTCCCAAGCTTTCACCTCTCTCGTGAACCTGTCCGTTTGGCGGAAGGGTCTCAAGGCGGGGCACTAGACGAGCTGGCGTTGGATCGGGGATGGCAAGCGCTCGCACGATTTGGCAAAAAGTTACGCGGCTTTGAGGCCGGACGTGTGCGGGCGGTAGCGACCAGTGCAGTGCGCGAAGCCGACAATGCTCAACTGTTCTTGGCCAGCGCGGAGCGGCACCTGGGTTTCCGGATTGACGTCATCTCTGGGCATGAAGAGGCCCGACTGGTGTTCGCCGGTGTTGCTCATACGGTGCCGGGTACACAGAGCAGGCGACTGGTCGTGGATATCGGTGGCGGCTCCACTGAACTGATTCTGGGGCAGGGCGCTCAGCCCTTATTGACCGAAAGTATTGCCATTGGCAGCGGCACCTTCGGCGCGCGTTACTTTCAGGGTGGCTGTATTACGGCGAAGGCACTCCTGGAGGCTGAGCGTGTAGCCACATTGCAGTTTGAAAAGGTGGCGCGTCGTTATCGCGCGTTGGGTTGGCAGCAGGTGATAGGTTCTTCAGGCACCGCACGGATGCTGGCCAAAGTACTCAAGGCCAACGGGTTGAACGACTATGGCGAAAACGGTATCACCTACAGCGGCCTGTTGCGCTTGTCGTTGCGCCTGCTTGAAGTGGGACATGTCAAACAGCTTCGGCTGACGGGCTTGCAAAGCCATCGCCAGAGCATCTTGCCTGGAGGTCTTGTACTCATGCTGGCGGCATTCAAGGTGTTTGGTGTCTCGCATATGACGCCTTCCGAGCCGGGTTTGAGGTTCGGCGTTCTTCATGGTCTGATGTGTAATCACTGATCACCCCATAGCAACCTTGCGGAGCAGGGACCTTTACGTTGAATCGTTACAGCTTTTACAGTGTTTGAAGCTATAAAACTCAGGGAAAGACATGATGCTGGCCCGGCCTCAAAGAAGGCCCAAGCCCACATCCATGAAACCCGCTTCGACAACTTGCATTTGATCGCCGCCTCGTCGGCGCTGATTGCCGCTGGCCGCTGTTTGATCCCTTCCGATTGCGAAAACTTTTCTCGCCAAGCGATTTACGTGGAGCTGTTCAACTTGCTTGAAAGCCAGGCCTGAACGGGGCGGCTACCCGTCGACTAAGATTACTGGTTCAACAGACTGAGATAGGGGAGAGAGTCATGGCTGACAAATTTCGAGTGCTGTTCGTTTGCGCAAAAAATGACGTTCGTTCACTCATGGCCGAAGCACTGCTGCGACACACTGACTCGGTTCACTTCGAACCCTGCAGCGCTGGCCTCGAGGCCAGTGAGGTCGACCCACGCACCTTGGAATCTCTCGATCATATTGGTGTAGACCGCACGGGACTGCGTAGTAAAGCCATCGATGAGCTTGAGGGGCAGCCGTTCGATTATGTAATCACTCTGTGCGATAAATCGTCCGAAGAGGCCACTCGGATGCCATCCTCGGGCGAAGTGATCGTGTGGAGTTTTGAAGACCCGACGACCAGCGAGAGACATGAGCCTTTTCGTCATACTCTCCAGGAAATTCACGACCGCATTAAAATGTTCGTCACCGTTAAGACCAGGCAGTGAAACTGTTCGAGGTGCCTGGGACTTAAATTGAGCCACGATTCGCGTGGAGAGTGCTTCCTGCTCTTTCGATATGTAGCCAGTGAAGGCACAATGCGCATCCTTTTTTGGCTGGCCTTGCCGGAGGCGCCTCGAAATGATCAAAACGCCGTACTACCTCATTGACAAACAAAAGCTGCTGGCGAACATGCAGAAGATCGCCTATGTGCGCGAACAATCCGGGGCCAAGGCGCTCCTGGCACTCAAGTGCTTCGCCACCTGGTCGGTGTTCGACCTGATGCAGCAATACATGGACGGCACCACGTCGTCGTCGCTCTACGAGCTCAAGCTCGGCCGACAGAAGTTCGCTGGCGAGACCCATGCCTACAGCGTGGCCTGGGCCGACGACGAGATCGAGGAGATGCTCGACAACTGCGACAAGATCATCTTCAACTCCATCAGCCAGTTGCAGCGCTACGCCGAGGCTTCAGCAGGCAAGGTGCGCGGCCTGCGGGTCAATCCGCAGGTGAGCAGCTCGGATTATCTGCTGGCCGACCCTGCGCGGCCGTTCAGCCGTCTGGGCGAGTGGGACCCGGTGAAGATCGAGCAGGTCATCGAGCAGATCTCTGGCTTCATGTTCCACAACAACTGCGAGAACGGTGATTTCGGCCTGTTCGACCAGATGCTGTGCACCATCGAAGAACGCTTCGGCGACTTGCTGCACAAGGTCGAGTGGGTCAGCCTCGGTGGCGGTATCCATTTCACTGGTGAAGGCTACGCGCTGGACGAGTTCTGCGCACGCCTCAAGACCTTCTCGCAAAAATACGGCGTGCAGGTCTACCTGGAGCCGGGCGAAGCCGCCATCACGCAGAGCGCGTCGCTGGAAGTCACCGTGCTCGACACCCTTTACAACGGCAAGCACCTGGCAGTCGTGGACAGCTCTATCGAAGCCCACATGCTCGATCTGCTGATCTATCGCCTGAATGCCAAACTGGCGCCCAGCGAGGGCGAGCACACGTACATGGTGTGCGGCAAATCCTGCCTGGCCGGAGACATTTTCGGTGAGTATCAATTTGATCGTCCGCTAGCTATCGGGGATCGGCTGTCGTTCATCGACGCAGCGGGTTACACCATGGTCAAGAAGAATTGGTTCAACGGCCTGAAAATGCCGTCCATCGTGGTGAAACAACTCGACGGTACTGTCGAGGTGGTTCGTGAGTTTGGTTACAACGACTACATGTCCAGCCTTTCGTAAGCTGGCAGAGAAGGAGAGAGAGAAAAATTGAAGAAGAACGTGCTTATCATTGGTGCAGGAGGTGTCGCCAAGGTGGTGGCCCACAAGTGCGCGCAGCACAACGATGAACTCGGTCGTATTGCTATCGCGTCGCGCAACATCTCCAAGTGCCAGGCCATCATCGACAGCGTCAAGGCCAAGGGCAGCCTCAAAGTGCCCGCCGATATCCAGGCCTTCTCGCTGAACGCCCTGGATGTCGAAGCGACCAAGGCGCTGATCCGCGAAACCGGATCGCAGATCGTCATCAACGTCGGTTCCGCCTTCCTCAACATGTCGGTGCTGCGCGCCTGCATCGATACCGGCGTGGCCTATTTGGACACCGCCATTCACGAAGAACCGGGCAAAATCTGCGAGACGCCGCCCTGGTATGGCAACTACGAGTGGAACCACCTCGAAGAGTGCAAAGAGAAGAACATTACCGCCATTCTCGGCGTGGGCTTCGACCCGGGTGTGGTCAACGCCTATGCAGCACTGGCGCAACAACAGTATTTCGACCGCATTGACTCGATCGACATTCTCGACGTCAACGCCGGTTCCCATGGCAAGTATTTCGCCACCAATTTCGACCCGGAAATCAACTTCCGCGAATTCACCGGACAAGTGTGGAGCTGGCAGAACAGTCAGTGGACCAGCAACACCATGTTCGAAGTCAAACGCACCGATGACCTGCCGGTCGTAGGCGCGCAGAACCTTTACCTGACCGGCCACGATGAAGTGCACTCGCTGTCGAAGAACCTCGGCGTGCCCAACGTGCGTTTCTGGATGAGCTTCGGCGAGCACTACATCAATGTGTTCACCGTGCTCAGGAACCTCGGCCTGCTCTCCGAGCAACCGGTCAAGACCGCCGAGGGCCTGGAAGTCGTGCCGCTGAAAGTGGTCAAGGCCGTGCTCCCTGATCCGAGCTCGCTGGCGCCTGGCTACACCGGCAAGACCTGCATCGGCGACCTGGTCAAGGGCACCAAGGATGGTCAGCCGCGCGAAGTGTTTATCTACAACGTGGCTGATCATGAAGACGCTTACGCGGAAACTGACAGCCAGGGCATTTCCTATACCGCCGGCGTGCCGCCCGTGGCAGCAGCCTTGCTGGTCGCCCGTGGCGAGTGGGACGTGCAGCGCATGGCCAACGTCGAGGAGCTTCCGGCTGAGCCGTTCCTCAAGGCGCTGGATGTGATGGGCCTGCCGACCCGCATCAAGGACGAGAATGGAGATCGTCCGTGGAGCTGCAACGCTTGAGGCTCGCAACATACAGGTGAACCTCGTTTCCCGCTCCATACGCAAAAACGCCGCTCTTTGAGCGGCGTTTTTGTTTGTGCGTAATGTGTTGGGCTTGTTGAGGACGAGATCAAGAACTGTGCCTCCAACATCCCCGCCCGTCACCCACATTGAACCCCAGCCCGTCGAACCGGCACTAACCCCTGGTTGCGTGGTCAGTAATTGGCGCCTGTAGCGACAAGGACCGTCTCTGATTGCGGCGCATCCAGCTACGTTTAGTGTTTTCTCCATGCCTTA
This sequence comes from Pseudomonas rossensis, assembly GCF_039888995.1. NCBI lineage: Bacteria > Pseudomonadati > Pseudomonadota > Gammaproteobacteria > Pseudomonadales > Pseudomonadaceae > Pseudomonas > Pseudomonas rossensis. The sequence goes on from NZ_JBBWCB010000057.1 coordinate 11,804, forward strand.
GGGCAAAACGTTCGCGATGGATTGCGTCTTGAACCGACTTTTCCTTTTGCGAGCGACACTCTATGGGTTTGCTTCTCGATCCGCGTCATGACATTGATGCCGCTTTATTAAGCTATCGCCGGGTGTTCTGGTCGCTGGCGCTGTTCAGTGGGGTGATCAACCTGCTGGTGCTGGTGCCGTCGCTCTACATGATGCAGGTGTACGACCGGGTCCTCACCAGCCGCAACGAAACCACCTTGTTCATGCTCACCTTGATCGCCCTGGGACTGTTCATGTTCAGCGCCCTGATCGAGTGGGCACGCGGCGAGGTGATGATTCGTATGAGCGCGGGGCTGGACGATGCCTTGGGCGAGCGGATTTTCGACGCAGCCTTCGCTCGCAGCCTGCGCGAGCACAACGCCAACCCGGCGCAGGTGCTCATCGATCTGGCGACGCTGCGGCAGTTGATCACCGGCCAGGGCCTGATCGCCTTGCTCGATGCGCCGTGGTTGCCAATCTTCCTGCTGGTGGCGTTCATCTTTCATCCATGGTTCGGCGTACTGACGCTGGTTCTGGCCCTGGTGCTGATCGGCCTGGCGCTGTGGGGCGAATTGTCGACTCGCACACGCTTGGGCGAAGCCAATCGCCTGGGCGTGCAGTCGTCGATCTATGTAAACAGCACGTTTCACAATGCCGAAGTCATCCAGGCCCTGGGCATGCTCGGGCCGTTGCGCCAGCGTTGGAGCCTGCTGCAGCAACGCATCATTGCCGCCCAGGCCCATGCCAGCGACCGCGGCGCGCGTATCACTTCGATGACCCGTTTCGTGCGCATCTCCGGACAGTCGCTGGCACTGGGCTTGGGGGCGTTGCTGGTGCTTGAAGGCCAATTGTCGGCGGGCATGATGATTGCGATGTCGCTGCTGCTGGGGCGTGCCCTGGCGCCCGTGGAAATCGCCATCGGCTCGTGGAAGCAATTCAACTCCGGCCGCCAGAGCTACCAGCGCCTGAGTCAACTGCTTGCCCAGCATCCGCGCGAGCGCCTGCGCATGCCTTTGCCTCCGCCCACCGGGGCAGTGCGCCTGGAGCAGTTGTATGTCGGCCCGCCCGGCGCCACGCAACCGATCCTGCGGGGCATCAATTTCAGCCTGGCCAAAGGTGATGTACTCGCCGTCGTCGGCCCCAGCGCCAGTGGTAAATCAACCCTGGCCAGGGCGCTGGTCGGGGTATGGCCGGCCATGGGCGGGTCGGTGCGCCTGGACGACGCCGAGATCAGTCAATGGTCCCACGACGCCCTGGGCCCGCACCTTGGATACCTGCCGCAGGACATCGAACTGTTCGACGGCAGTGTGGCCGACAACATTGCCCGCTTTGGCGAGCAGGACGCCGACAAGATCATCGCCGCCGGGCGTCACGCCGGCATTCACGAGATGATCCTGAGGTTCCCCAAGGGTTACGACACGCCGCTGGGCCCCGGCGGGCTTGGCTTGTCCGGTGGACAAAAGCAACGTCTCGGCCTGGCTCGCGCGCTCTATGGGCGCCCGTCGCTGATTGTGCTCGATGAGCCCAACTCCAACCTCGATGAAGCCGGGGAGCAGGCGCTGGTGCAGGCCATCCGTGCGCTCAAGGCTGCTGGCAGCACCGTGGTGCTGATTACCCACCGGCCTAATGTGCTGGCGGTGGTCGATCACATCCTGGTGCTCAAGGACGGCACTCAACAAGCATTCGGTCCACGGGACCGAGTGCTCAAAGCATTGATGCCGGGGCCAAGACCGGCCGCGGTCAGGGAGGCTGGCAAAGATGCGTGATCTGACCCCCGGAACACAAACGTACAGCGAGCAACGGCCGAGCGTGCGCGGCGCCACAACGCTGCCCTGCGCCAATACCGACGCCGGGGGGGCAGCACGCTATGGTGTGGGTTTCCTGGTCCTGACGCTGGGCGGCTTCCTGCTTTGGGCCTGCCTCGCGCCACTCGACCAGGGTGTCGTGGGCAGTGGCACCGTGGTGGTGGCGGGCGAACGCAAGGCTGTGCAGTCATTGGTCGGCGGGGTAGTGGAAAATCTGCTGGTCAGCGATGGCGACCGCGTCACCCAGGGGCAGTTGCTGGTGCAGCTCAATACGGTGCAGGCGCAGTCGCAACGGGACGTGACGTTGGGCAAGTTGCTCAACGATCGCAGCGTCGAGGCGCGGTTGATTGCCGAGCGCCTGGGCTCAGCCGACATTCAATGGCCCGCTGAACTGCTGGAACATGCCGCCGAGCCGCGGGTCAAGGCCGCCATGGCCTTGCAGAGCCAGTTGTTTCTGACCCGCCGCGCAGAACTGGGCAGCCGCTTGCAGATCATCGAACACGAAGCCGCGGCATTGCAGCAGCAGTTGCAAGGCTACGAAGGCCTCAAGCGCAACTACGACACGCAGATGCGCTTCCAGCAGCAAGAGCTGGAAGGCCTGCGTGGATTGGCCAGTGAAGGCTACATTCCGCGCAACAAACTCTTCGAGGCCGAACGCAACGCAGCCCAATTGGCCGGGCAGATTTCCTCCGGGGTGGGCGATGTTGGCAGGACCCGCCAGGCGATCAATGAAAGCCGGCTCAAGGCCTTGCAGGCGCAGCAGGAATTTCGCCGCGATGCCGAAACCCAGCTCAGCGAGGTCTCTGCCGAGGCGGCAGGTTATGCCGATCAGATTCGTGCCTTGCAGTTTGAAGTCGACAACGGTGCGATCCGTGCGCCGGTGTCCGGGCAGGTCATGGACGTGAACATTCATACGGTCGGGGGCGTTGCGCAGGCCGGCCAAACCCTGATGCAAGTGGTGCCGCTGGATGCGCCGATGGCGATCACCGCGCGTTTCGAGCCGCTGATGGCCAATAAGTTGCGCCCGGGTCTGCCGGTGCATGTGCATTTCACCGCGCTGCAACGGGTGGATACGCCGACGGTCACCGGCACGGTGACTACGGTGTCGGCGGACCAGTTGATCAATGAACAGACGCACCAGCCGTACTTTTCCGCCAAGGTCGAAATTCCCGCCGACACCGTCGCCTCGCTGCAGGCCGCCGGCCTGCTGGTGCGCCCCGGCATGCTCGCCGATGTCACGGTGGTGACGGGGGAACGCACCTTTATGAATTACCTGATGAAACCTTTGCGTGAACGCCTGCTTGCGGCGTTCAAAGAGGAATGAGCATGACCGCTGCGTTCGACGCCTCACACCTCAATGACCCGACCGTGTAATCCGCACACGGTCGTTTGTGATTGGGTCTGTGGTTAATGCCAGTCAGTCAAGCCGCAACACCATCCTTGTAGCAGCCGAACGCAGGCTTCGCCAGCTGCTACAAGGATCGCGTTGCGGCTTGAAACCTTTGCGTGAACGCTTGCTTGCGGCGTTCAAAGAGGAATGACCAGGATCGCTGCGTACGACGCCTCGCGCCTCAATGACCCGACCGTGTAATCGGCACGGTCGTTTGTGATTGGGTCTGTGGTTAATGCCAATCAGTTAAGCCGCAACGCGATCCTTGTAGCAGCTGGCGAAGCCTGCTGCTACAAGGATCGGGGTGCGGCTTAACTGACTGACATTAGGGTCTGTGGTGGTCTTTGGTTTTCGGGCACTACAAATCCCTTATGGGAGCGAGCAAGCTCGCTCCCATAAGACGTCAGGCTGTAAAGTCGCTGGCGTTCAGCTCCTTGACGCCCACCACTTCGAATTCGAACTCGGGGGTGGCGTCGGCGTTGACACTGCCGTAGAGAATGCCATCGGCAAAGCGCAGTTGGCCGGTGGCGTTGGTGGGGTCGAAGGCGTTGCTGCCGATGAAGGTGAAGGCGTCCACGTTGGCGGTCAGCGGGTTGGCGTCCAGGCCGGTAAGGTCCAGATGATCACCCTCGGTGGTCTTGAAACCGCTGATCACGTCACGCAAAGCCCCGACGCCCATGTCCGACAGCGCACCAAACGCGTAGGTATCCGCGCCAGTGCCACCGGTGAGCGTGTCGGTGCCTGCGCCGCCGATCAACCGGTCATCGCCCGAACCGCCCACCAGCGTATCGTTGCCCGCACCACCGCTCAGAACGTTCGCCGCGCTGTTGCCCGACAGACTGTCGGCGTAGGCGCTGCCCGTCAGGTTTTCGAAGAGTTTCAAGGTGTCGAGCCCGGAACCCCCGGTGTTTTGTTGCGCTGACGTCGAGAGGTTTACGGTAACGCCGGACAGGGCGCGTTCAAAAGACACCGTGTCATTGCCATCGCGCCCGTCCAGCACGTTGTTGCCGGCTCCGGCGAACAGCGTGTTGTCCAGCGCGTTGCCCGTGCCATTGGCGGCGCCAGTGCTATCGATATAAAGACGCTCGACGTTGTTGCCGAGGGTATAGGCCGCCAGTCTGCTGTGCACGCTGTCGATCCCTCCAGGCACCGCATTGCTGTTGGTCTCGATCACGGTGTCATCGGCGTTGTCGACATAGTAGGTGTCGTTGCCATCGCCACCACTCATGCTGTCGGCCCCTGCGGCACCATTGAGCACGTTGGCGGCGGCATTGCCGGTGATGAAGTTGCGCAGCTCATTACCGGTGCCGTCGATGTCCGACACGCCGGTCAGCACCAGATTCTCGAGATTGGCGCCCAAGGTCCAGCTGACTGAGGCCTGCACCGTATCGATCTGCGAGGGTGAAGTGTTGGTTTCCGTCACGCTGTCGGACGCGTTATCGACCACATAGATGTCGTTGCCGTCGCCACCGGTCATGGAGTCGGCACCCAAGTCACCATCGAGTGTGTCGTTGCCCGAGCTGCCCACCAGGGTATCTGCCTGGTCGGTGCCGGAAATCATCCCGCCCTGGTTTTGAGCGTTGTCGAAAATCGCCTGCGCGTTGTTGTTGTCGCTGGGGTTGCCTTGAAAGCCAAGGTCATCGGCGATGTAGTCGGCCAGGCGCTGGCCGACGATTTCCGCCGATTCCTCGTGCAGGTGCCAGACGTCGTCGGGGTACACCAGCGGATCGACTTCGTAGCGCAAGGGCAGGTCGGTGTAGTCCACCGCCAGCTTGACGTCAGCACGCTCGGCGGCGATTGATTCCTGGACGGCGCGGACATAGCCTACGCCCGAGACGATGGAGGCAATCTTCTCTTCGGAATAACCCCGGGCTCGCGCCGCATCCTCCTGGTAGTGACCGGTCTCCATCATGTACACGCTGAAGTTGCCGAACTGGGTATGCAGGTAATCAAACACCTTCAGGGTCGCGTCCTTGTAGGCAGCGGCCGCCGCTGTTTTGTCCGTGGCACGGCCGATCTCCTGGGCGGCTTCCTCGCCCTGGCCCCAAATGATGCCCATGGTGACGTTATCGATCGATTGCAATTCGGTACGCTGGTCCCCCAGCAACGCGACGGCACGCAACAGCGCAGCCCCGGGCTGATTGGTGTCGGTCAACCACCAGCACAACTTGAGTTCCTCGGCGCTCATGGTCGACAGGCCGTTGACCGTGCTGCCGCCCACCGCTATGTCGATGCCGTTGCCATCGGCGTCGGTGAACTGGCTGCGCACGTCATAGGGGGTGTAGCGGTCCAGGTCTTCGACCAGCATCGAGGTGCCGGACTGATTGTCGTCCTCGGTCATGCGCAGCAGGCGCGCATTGGATTGGCCGAGTGTGGGTAGGTAGAGGATGTCCTGCTGGGCGCGCTCGCCGAACACGAAATCACTGGCGGTCAGCGTGTTGAGGTAGTTGCCATTGAGGGCGATTTCGAAGCGATTGCCATCGGCGTCGGACTCGGCGGATTTGATGTAGGTCTTGTCGCCGGCCGCGTTGAGGGTCATGTACAACGTGCCATTGCTGCCATCGCCGAGGCCGAGAAACCCCAGGCCTGACACATCAATCTTGTCGACGCCCGCGGTGAAGTCATAAATCGTGTCGGTGGCCGTGACGCCACCGGTGTCGTAGTCGCGGTAGCTGTCGAGCACGTTGGTGTAGCGGAAGGTGTCGGCCCCGTCGCCGCCGTACAGCGAGTCGCGTCCGGCGCCACCGTCGACGATGTCCGCGCCGGTGCCGGCCTTGATTGTGTCATTGCCACCGAGGCCGAGGATCAGGTCCGCGCCCGCCGTGCCGTTGAGGGCTTCAGCATTGTTGGTGCCGGCGATGGTATTGGCGGGCGCATCGGCCACCGCCAAGGCGAAGCTGTCGCTGACCGAAGCACCAGAAGGATCGGTGGCCTTGACCAATACGTTGTAGTTGCCCGAAGCCGTGCTGATCGGCGTGCCGCTGAACGTCAGGCTGGTGGCGTTGAAACTCAGCCACGCGGGCAGGGCGCTACCGTCAGCGAGGGTCGCGGTGTAGGTCAACGCATCCTGGTCGGCGTCGGTGAAGCTGTCATGGGTCACGGTGTAATTGAACGGCGTGCTTTCGGTGGCGTTCTGGTCGAGGAGGGGAATGGCCACCACCGGCGCTGCATTGCTGGGGGTGTTCTGGCCGGCGAAAACAAAATGACTCGCCGTCAGGCTGCTCACCAGGTTGCCCGCCATCGACACTTCGAAGCGGTTGCCGTTGGCGTCGACGGTAAGATCCTTGAGGTAGGTACGGTTGCTCGAAGCACTGTAGGTCAATTGCAGCGTGCCGTTCAGGCCATTGCCCAGAGCCGTGTAGCCGAGCGCCGAGACGTCGATCTTGTCGGCGGTAACGTCGAAGTCGAGGATCTGGTCACTGGCACTGGTGGAACTGGTGCGGTAGCTGTCGAGATTTGAGGTGTAGCGGAATACATCGGCACCCGCGCCGCCGGTGAGTTTGTCCGCGCCGGTGCCGCCGACCAGAATGTCGTTGCCGGCGCCGCCATTAAGGGTGTCGTTACCGGCGCCACCGAACAGTTGTTCGTTGGCGGGGGTGCCGGTCAGTGTGTCGTTGTTCGGCGTGCCGTTGATCACAGTGGGTGAGGCGGGCACGTCCTGCACGGCGAGGGTAAAGCTGTCGCTAACGGTGGCGTTGCTGCCGTCAGTCGCGGTGACCTGTATGGAGTAAGTGCCCGATGCGGTATCGCTGGGTGTACCGCTGAACGTACGAGTCGCTGCATCGAATGTCAGCCAGCTGGGCAGGGCGCTGCCATTCGCCAGTTTGGCGATGTAGCTGAGGCTGTCGTTATCCGGATCGGTGAAGCTGGTGGCCGGCACCACGTAGCTGAACGGGGTGTTTTCGGTTGCGTTCTGATCCAGCAACGCCGTTGCCACCACCGGCGCATGGTTGACCGGTGACGACGTGGCGAAGACGAAATTGGCGCTGGTCAGCTTGTCGACGTAGTTGCCGTTCAGCGTCACTTCAAAGCGGTTGCCATCGGCGTCGGCGGTCAGGGACTTGATGTAAGTCTTGGTGCCGGCACTGTTGAGCACCAGGTACACGGTGTTGTTCTTGCCATCCCCCAGGCCGGTAAAACCAATGGCCGAGATGTCGATCTTGTCGGCGCTGATATCGAAATCGGTGATCACGTCGCTAAGGTTGGCACCGCCGGTGTTGTAGTTGCGGTAGCTGTCCAGGCGATTGGAGAACACAAAGATGTCCGCTCCGGTGCCGCCGGTGAGGGTGTCCATGCCGGCACCGCCGTCGAGCTTGTCGTCGCCCGCTCCGCCACCGAGGCTGTCGTTACCCGCCAGGCCAAGCAGGGTGTCGGCGGAATCGCTGCCCAGCAACGAGTCGCTGCCGCTGGTACCGGTGACCACGTGATTGAAGATGAAATTGCTGGCGGTCAGGGTGCTGGCGAGGTTGCCCGATAGAATCAATTCGAAGCGATTGCCGCTGGCGTCGGCATCGTAGTCCTTGATGTAGGTGCGGTCGTTGCTGGCGCTGTAGCTGACCTGCAAGGTGCCGCCACGGCCATTGCCCAGGCCCGTGAAGCCGAGGCCGGCGAGGTCGATCTTGTCCTGGGTGACGTCGAAGTCGGTGATGGTGTCATCGAAGCTTGCGGTTGCGTTGCGGTAACTGTCGGACTGAGCGACATAACGGAACGTATCGGCGCCGGTACCGCCGGTGAGTTTGTCGATGCCTGCACCGCCCACCAGAATGTCGCCGCCGGCCCCGCCATTGATAGTGTCGTTGCCGGCTCCGCCGTAGAAAATCTCGCTTTCGGCGCCGCCCAGCAGGGTGTCGTTGCCAGCCGTACCTTGCACGGTGGTCATCGGCACCGTGGCGCTGACGTAGCTACCGTCGCCATAGACCAGCGTGGCACCCTTGCTGGTGTGGCTGATGGTGTTGCCAATAATGGCGTTGCGATCGGTGCCGTCTTCATTGCGCTCTGCAACGCCGTAGGTCGACAGGTTGCTGCCGCTGATGATGTTGCCCTGGATCGTGTTGTCGCTGCCGTTGAAGTACTTGCCGGACACGCCCAGGGTGTCGTCGTAGGACTGGATGATGATTTCCGGTACCGGGCTGCCAAGGGAATTGTTGTTGAGCGTGTTGTCGATGATCTCGACGTGGTTGCTGCCGTAGATGCGGATCCCGGCGCTGGTGTTGTCGTGGATATCGACGCCGCTGACGGTCACGTCGCTGGACAGTTTGATCAGCACCCCTTCGGCGCCGTTGCCGTACACCTCGCCACCGGTGATGGTGATGTTGCTGGGGGAGGGGATGTCCTCGCTGCCGCGCTGCACCACGATGCCATTGCCGCCGTTGTTGTAGGCAACGTTATTGGTCAGGGTGAAGTCGTGGGTACTGGTGACGACGTTGAAACCGTGCCGGTCGTTGTCGTAGGCGACGTTGTTTTCGAAGGTGCTGTCGCTGAGAAAGTCAGCCACGAAGCCGTCCAGGCCATTGCCGTGGGATACGCTGTTCTTGATGACCATGTTGACGGTCTGCTCGTGGGGATCGAAACCGTACCCGGAGCAATCCTTGATCTCGACGCTGTCGAGGGTGACGTTGGAGTCGTAGCCTTCCTGGCCGGGAATGTAGCCGTTGAACCAACCGTCGACCTTGCCGGTGGTGTTGTCACGGTTGCCGTCGATGGTGAGATTGCTGACGCCGAAGTCGTGGGTTTCCTCGCCATAGGCGGAGCGGATGACACCCGTGATCTTGGTGTCGGAGCCGTCAGCCACCTTGACGGTGGTTTCGCCCATGCCGTCGCCGTACAGGTAGACGTTGCTCTTGAGCATCAGGCAGCCGTCGGAAGGTTCCTCACCTCCCGAAACGATATAAGTTCCGGTCGGCATATACACCTGCCCCCCGCCTGCGGCGGCCGCTGCATCAATCGCACTTTGTATCGCCGCCGTGTCGTCTGTGATGCCATCTCCTTTGGCGCCAAAATTTTGTACATTGAAAATCATGAGCTTATCTCCGTATCAGGCTAAAACGTCGGAAGCTGCCAATATTCCATCGACGACCAACGTGTTAGGGCCCAGCGGAGCGCAAAAGTTGTGACCACATATCGGGGAAGTGTCAAAAAAGCGCACTAACTGATCAGCGGTTGTGGGGTGTTTCGAAAAAAAAACGTTCTGTTGACGCTCACTCCTTTCAGCCGAATCCAAAACAGAGTCAGAAAAATTGAGCAGGATTGGCTTGTCTCGAGACTCGACCGTTGAGCGGTTGAGGGCGATAGCAGGTCAAGGCATCGATATTCGGGCCGATATGATCAACAAGTACATTACGGACTGATCCTGCCAACAGTCCGCCGCCCGGAAGCCCTATGAAAAGCAAGCCTCTCGACCCTCTGCCGCCGATGCAAACCTCCAATCTTTCCCTGACCCGCATGTCTTTGATGGGCTTCTCTTGTCTGTTGTTGTCGATCTTCCTGTTGGCCAGCACGTTGATTGTTTACATCGCCTACGAGCAAAACCAGGACGCTGAGCGCCGCAATCGCTTCTATACGGAAAAGGCCGTGCAGTCCCTGGAAAAGTCGGCTCTTTTGACGATCAAGGACTACGCATTCTGGGGCGATGCCTACGAGCACCTGCACAGGAAGGTGGATATCGACTGGGCATTTGTCCGCCAGAATGCCGGCTCGTCGCTGTTTGAGGATTTCGGGTTTGAGGGCGTGTTTGTGATCGATCCGACCGATCGTACGGTGTACTCGGTCATCAATGGGCAGCTGGAATCGGTCACCGCTGAAGACTGGTTGAAACAACCCATCACCGCGCTTATCGAACGTGCACGCATCGATGTCGAAAGCGAAACACCCATCAAGGCGTTTCTCGATGTCGACGGCACCCCGGTGTTGGTCGCTGCCGCGCCCCTGACGCCTGGCACCAACCCCCAGGTCGAAACGGATGACAGGCCAGCCTCAATACTGTTGTTCGTCTCCAGGCTCGATGCTGCCCGATTGAGCACCATGGCCAGTGATTTCGGGATTGCTCAATTGCGCGTGGCCTCAGGTGATAGTGCAGCGCTCGGCACATCGTTTTTGCGTCTGGGGGAAACCGGTACGGCGGGCACCCTGCAGTGGACACCGCCGCAGCCGGGGCATCGGTTGATGACCGTGGTGTTGCCGCTGATCGGTATAGCGGGGCTGATTATCGGACTAATGACCTGGCTTTTTCAGCGGCGTACCACGGCGGCTGCGCAAGTGATGGATGCCAGTTACACCTCCCTGCAGGTCAGTCGCACGGCGTTGGCGGCCAGTGAGGCGCGGTTTCGTGATGTCGCCGAAGCGTCCTCCGACTGGATTTGGGAAATCGATACCGGGTTGCACTTCACCTACCTGTCAGAGCGCTTCGAAACCGTGACGGGACTGCGCAGGGTCGAGTGTCTTGGTCGTCCTATCGATGACTTGCTGGTGTCTGATCAAGGCCCGCTTTGCCAGTGGTTGAAAAACCACTCGCGACGGGCCAACGCCATCTTGCAATGCAGTTATCTGTCAGGGGACGGGCAAGCCAGGATTTTCCGTCTTTCCGTGCGAGAAATGGAGGGGCTGGGCTATCGCGGCACGGCCAGCGATATCACCGAAGAAGTGGCGGCCCGCCGACGGATCGAATACCTGTCGCAACACGATGCGCTGACGGGCCTGGCGAATCGCGCCCGTATGCAAGAATTCCTCGATGGCAAACTCAAGGCTGCGCCGACCCTGAGTGATCCGTTGGTCATGCTCAGCGTCGACCTGGATCGCTTCAAACCGGTGAATGATTTGCTCGGGCATGCCGCAGGCGATCAAGTGCTCAACGAGGTCTCCAAAAGGCTAGGGCAGTGCTTGCGCTCCGATGACCTGGTCGCGCGAATCGGTGGCGATGAGTTTGTGCTGGTGGTGGCGAATATGGTTTCTCAGGATGAGGTCGAGCACCTGTGCCAGCGCCTGATCGACTGCATCGAACAGCCGTTCCAGATTGATGAGCATGAGGTGTTTATCAGTGCCAGCATCGGCATTGCCATGGCACCGGCTGACGCCACCCTGGCCGACGAGTTGCTGCGCTATGCCGACATCGCGCTGTATGAAGCCAAGGATGCAGGACGCAATACCTGGCGTTTTTACGCGGGCGACATGAATGCTCGAATCCTCGATCGTCGTCAGTTGGAAAGCGATCTGCGTCACGCGATCAAACATGATGAGTTGCGTCTGCACTTTCAGCCGCGCTATCAGATTGCAGGCCGGGTCATGGCAGGTGCCGAAGCGCTGGTACGCTGGGAGCACCCGGTGAGAGGGCTGTTGTCGCCCGACGTTTTCATTCCCATTGCGGAAGAAACCGGGTTGATTCTGCCGCTGAGCAACTGGGTGCTGCACACCGCTTGCAAGGCCGCGTCGACCTGGCCTGAAGAACTCTTTGTCTCGGTGAACCTGTCGCCGACAGAGTTCCAACGCGGGCAGCTGGTGTCCAGGGTTCAGGCGGTGTTAACGCAGACCGGTTTGAATCCGGCCCGGCTGGAATTGGAACTGACCGAGAATGTCATGCTGGACGACGCCAAGGGCGCGCTGCAGATCATGCACGACTTGAAAGCCTTGGGTGTTCGCCTGGCAATGGACGATTTCGGCACCGGGTACTCATCATTGAGCTACCTGCGTTCATTTCCTTTCGATGGGTTGAAGATCGATCGCAGCTTTATTTCCGGGCTGGCCGCCAGCGGTGATGATCAGTCGATCATCGAGGCCATCGTCGGGCTGGGCAGGGCACTGTCGCTGACAGTCACGGCAGAGGGGGTGGAAACGATCGAGCAACTTCAGGCGTTGCAGGATGCGCGGTGCGATGAGGTGCAAGGGTATTTCTTGAGCCGGCCTATGGATGCGCAGGCGATTGGACACTTGATTGGCGTCCACGCGAAGCATTCAGGGCTGCGAGCGCTGGCCGAAAGCGCTCACGCTGAAAGTTAACACGTCAGCTGCGCACGCTTTACTGCACCAGTTGCTCGACCAACTCTGGCGTCACGTAGTGCGGCCCGTCGAACAGGTAGAGCGGATATCCGTCATAGGCCGCCAGTTGCGGTCTGAGCTCGGCAGCGGTCGCGGAGCGGAAGCCGCCACCAAAGTTGGGGCGGAAGGCTTCGACGATGATCCGCACACGGTCTTTGCCCAGGCGCTTGCTCAGGGCGTCGGCGTAGGTTCGCGCGACCGGTGCAGTGCGGGCGTACACGCCGACACCGTCCTGGAAGAACACGCCGATGTCATCTGGTAGCCATTGCTTGAGCCATTCGGCGGTGGCGACGGGGCCGATATTGGCACCGTCATAAACGCTGATCCACAACGGTCGCGGCAGCTTGGCCAGCAGCGCGGGCAGTTCTTTGGCGCGGGTCCAGCTGGGGTCGACTTCAGCCGGGAAATACCAGCCGGTCACGTGTAACGGCGTAGGCAATTTGGCGATCCGCTCCGAGACCGTGGCCAGTTCTTCGATGTTGTCCCGTGAGCGGTTCTCGCTGAAATAACCCGCCAGTCCCAGGATCACGTCCTGCGCCCAGGGTGCCTTGGCGATGCGCGCCCAATCGGGCAGCACCGGTACGGTGGGCAGGCCGGTACCGGGAACGAAGGCCTGATCGTCCACGACTGTCCATTGGACCAGCAGCTCACGCGCTCCCAGTTTTTCCCAGTGTCCGCTGATTCCGATGGTCTTGTTATCCGGCTGCCAGACGATGCCGACAATCCCCGGGGCCAGGGCCTTGGTCTTCGTCACGTAGAGCATGCCGGTACCTGCGCCGACGGTGACGGCAAGCAACAGAGCAGCAACGGTCGAGAGACTGGCGGTGTAGCCGAAGATTTTCACGGCAGTGCCTTTTTGATGCGTTGATGCCATTGGCTCAGCGAGGTGACGCCTTTGGCATTCCAGTTGGCTGCCGCATCAGGGCCAAGGTGGAACTGGCCCTCGTTGAATTGCCAGACGATCACTTGCGGCTTGTGTTCGGCAAAATCCGCCGACTCCAAGTATTGCAGCAGCGTAGCCCACGGACCGACGTCGCCGGGGTTCCAGGTCAGTGCGACGGGACGGTCCAGGGCATTGGAGAGCTTCTGGGTAAAACCCAAATAAGGCTGGACAAAGCTGTTGCCGATCACCTGGACCGGGGCCGGTGCGTCATCGATCAACAGGTCCTTCTCTGCCTGATGGCGCACGGTGTAGATGTCGCGACCGATTGCCTTGCGCTTGGTCGCCGGCAGGAAGTTGCTCGCCAGGTCGCCGAACGCGCGGCGGTCGAACCACTGGCCCAGCGCTGCACCACCACCGGGGTCACCTCGCAGACGGTAGCGCTCGGTAATCAGTTGCGCCGTGGAGTCGGCGGTGTTTTCGGCGCTCCAGGCTGTCCAGTGGTAGTCGGCGCGGTAAAACGCGGTCTGTTTGCCTTGTTCGGTGCGTTGCAGGATGGGCTTGATGTTCAGCGTGGTCAGACCTGCTTGGGTCAAGTCGTTTTGCAGGTTGTCGTAGCGCTGCATGACCGCAGGACTCAAGGTCTGACCGACGGGCAGGCGCGCGGCATAAAACGGCGCTTTCATCGGCACCACCAGCACGACGAGTCCGATGTGCTCCCGAGCAAGGTGCTGTTGGAGCTCCTTGACCAGCGCAATGTTGCGGGCCGCTCCGGTGTTGTCGACCGCGCTCAGGCTTTCCCAGGCCGGGAATAACCAGCCATTTTCGCCGGTGATTACCGCGGAGGCCGCTTGAACGCAGGTGACCGACAGGCTCAACAACAAACCGCCGATCATGGCGGGAACCGGCAGGCGAGATTTCAAGTGAAGGTTCATGGCGCGGTCTGGTCGACAAGGCCAATCAGGCGAGGGGCCTGGCGGGAGCCGATCAGGAACAGGCTATAACGATCGCCGGCCTTGAAGGGCGCCAGCTTCAACGGCAGGCTGGTGTTCTGATTGCAACTGGCAACCAACGTCGCCTGCACCGGGTTGATCGTGCGCTGGGCTTGTCCGTTGAAAGGCACCTGGCTGAATACCGCGGCACCGTTGGCTAATTTGACGTCGGCCATTTCGCAACCGTTGCCCAGGTTATAAACGTTAAGTTCGGCGCGCAGGTCTTTACCGCGCAGCGGCGGGTCGATGACCAGGCGTGGCGTCCGTTCCGGGTCGCTGTCGAGAATCAGCGTGACCCACGCACTTTTTGGTGCGCTGAGGCCTTTTATCTCGCGACCATTGACGGTCACGTGCAACGGCTGTCGCGAGTCCACGACATGAAAGGGACTGGCCACTGCAGTCTGTGCGGCAAGGGCAAAACTCGGGCCTTGGCCCACCTGGACCTGCATGGCGGTATCGGAGGGATTGACCACCCGCACCCAGGCGGAACCCTCGGGCAGTTTTGGCGCATACAGCTGGGCGATTTCAGGGGCGGCCTGTGCCCACATCGGGACCAGGCCAAGACCCAGCCACAAACACATTCGAACGTTCATGTAAGCCCTCAATAGGAATAAGTCAGGCGAGCGAACACGCCTTCGGCGCGGTCATCGCCCAGCACCTTCACGCGGTACTGCAGAGAAAAGTCCACATACGAGCGGGGGGCGTTGTACGCATCTTCACGGAACCAGTACCGGACGTTGTTACCGATACCAACGCCGCCGGCCTTGCCAGATGATGAGTCCGTGCTGCCGTCGGTGTCCGTCTTGCTGTTCATCTTGGAGTCGTAGTCGAACGCGGCCACGACATGGGGGAAACTCACCCAGCGCGAGCCTGTGCCGCCGATGGCGTAGCTGCGACCCACCTGCCATTCGCTGTTGAAGTAGTCGCGAGAGTCGTTGACGTAATGACCGGCTTCAGCGAACAACTGCGAGGTCCACCAGCTGGAGGCATCCACCCGCAGATCGGTCCCGATGCTTGAGCCGTAGCCCAGACGCACCAGCCAGTCACCGTCGACATCCGATGATCCCAAGGGGAATGTACGCTCGACGGCGGCCATCACGTTCAGCGATGTGAAGGGTTTGACCCGGACACCCACGGCGCCTTGCAGCGCATCGAAACCGGTATCCGAATCGCTGTTCTTGCTCCACAGCGTGTCGGTGATGCGTCCGTAGAGTTCGACAAAACGTGCGTTGCGATAGCCCAAAGGACGCCAGGAAAGCTCGGTGCTGTTCTGCAGGCTGTCATTGCTGTTGCTGCCGCTACTCGGCGCTGAGCTCAGGCCACTGCTTGAACTGTTGCCGCGATAACTGGTGGTGCTGGTCAATCCCCAGGTGCGCGACACATCGGCCACCGCGCGACGGGTGTCGAACAGTTGCTGTGGGGATATGTCGAGTTCACCGGTATTTTTCGCGTCGATGACTCGCTTGAAGTAGGTGACGGCTTGCTCGTCGTCATTGACCCGCATGGCGGTGTAGGCCGCATCCTGCGTTGCTGTCGGCGTGAGTCGGGTGTCGGCATCGGCCTTGCGGAACGAAGTGTGGGCACCGTCATCGTCGCCGGCCTGGACCGACAAATAAGCGATCTGCAGGTCGCTCATCGATTCCAGCTCGCCCGTGTCCCGCGCTTGTTGCAGCCGTTCGCGCGCAGTTCGGCGCTGGCCGATGGCGGCATACAGACTGGCTTCTTCGTAAGCGGGAAGACTGGCCAGCGCCAGTGCCTGGGTAAAGTCCTTGCGCGCCCCGGCATCGTCACCCGATTGTTGACGCAGACGGCCGCGCTGGGCGAGCAGACGAGCGTCATCGCCCGTGAGCTTCAGACCTTCGCTGGCTGCCGCGATGGCTTCGGGCACACGTTTCTGATCACTCAGGGCGCTGACCAGCAGTCGGCGGTACGCCGGATTCTGTGGCGCACGGGCAATGGCTTCGTTCGTCAGGGCAACCGCCGTCGCAGGGTCTTTGCGGGCCAGGGCCGCGTAGGCTTGGCCGGCCATGTCGGTTCCGCCATCACGTTGGTTGCCCGGCCAGATATCACAGACCAGGCCGAAAGCCGTTTCCTGACAGTTCAAAGCCGGAGCAGGGAAGTGGGCAATCACGTTCGCGCCATTGTTTTTCTGCCGCAGCGCCATACGGGCGGCGGTACGTCGGCGGGCCACTTCGCCGCCTTCATCGTCGACCAGTGGCTGCAGATGATCGAGCGCCTGCTGAGGCTCGCCATGGGCCAGTGCGGCGTCCGCGGCGAAGAAACGAATGTCACGAATTTCCGCTTCCAGAAGGCCATCGATGGCCAAGGCGTGATTCAGGTCAGCCTGGGCGGCCTGAGTTTTGCCCTGACGATCAAGGGCGTAGCTGCGCAGAATCCACGGAGCGATTTCCCCATCGTCTTGTGCCAAAGCGCCTGACGCGGCCTGTTCGGCCCCACGGTAATCCCTGGCAGCGAGCAGGGCACTGATCAGCAATTGCTGATTGGCGCCGATTTCCGGGGACAGGGCGACGGCTTTTCGGGCCTGGTCAACGGCGAGGGTCGCATTGCCTTGGTCCAGGGCGCGATAGCCCTGAACCGCCAGCGGCGCCGCCAGTTGACGACGAATCGCTTCGCGACGCATCAACAACGTATCGTCATCCGGGAACACGGCCAGTGCCTGGGTGGTGGCTTGATCCGCTTCCTGCAAGTGCTGTTGGCGCTGCAAGGACTCGATCAGCAGCAATCGATAATCCATGCGTTTGGGCGCCTGAGCGATAGCTTTGCGTGCCGCTTGGGCAGCCGCGCCGAAGTCATCGCGATCATAGGCCTTGAACGCCTGGGCAGCGGCACCGAAGCCCGGTGCCTGACGTGATTGCGGGTAGCGCTTGGGATGGTCTCGCTGTTCCTTGTCGCGTTGCGCCAGTGCAATCAAGGTGTTCAAACGAGTGATATCAGCCCGCTGACGCAACGCTTCGCGGGCCTTGGCGATGGCCAGGTCGTAATCTTTACGCTCGTACGCGCTGTACGCCTCGTTGGCAGTTTCAAAGGCCGGGCCGGTCAACGGCAGGGGCAGCGTCTCGGCATGAGCAAGCCCAGGTAACAGGCTTAGCCCCGTGGCCATCAGGGTCAGGAAGGGGCGGTTCATGCCGGAAGCTCCGCAGGGTAGTGGCTGTGCTGACGCGCCACGGCCTTTTCGATGGTGGAGCGGGGCAGCACGCCGCTGTCGACCAGATAGTCGCCGATGCGTCCGTGACGTTGCGGGCGGTACTGCAACATGGTGCGATTGAATACGTCGCGATCCAGCAGGCCCATTTCGATCAACAGGTCGCCCAGCAGCGGCGCACGGGCATCCGGCACGGATTGGCCTTCACGCACATTCAGTTGACGCAATTGCGCGACGATTTCGCTTTCACGGGCAATCAGTTGCACCGGTTCGCTGCCCAGTTCATCGCTGACCTGTTGCAGACCTTCGGCCGGAAGAGGGCTGGCGACGGCGACTTGCGCGCGGCCGTCGGCATTCAAGCCAAGCGGCACCACGCGCCAGCGCAGGGCGAACTCATCGTCCAGCGTCAGGATTGAGTCCCGTGCCTTGGCGGCCACATCGAATACCCGTGGCAGATCGTTCTGGAAGGCGATGGCTTCAGCCAGCGTCTCGTCGTCCAGCCAGCCGTTGCTGAGCAAAATCCGCCCCAAGGGCATGTGCCGGTTTTTCTGTTCGGCGAGGGCGCTTTGCAGGTCAGCATCGTTGATCGCCTGCCAGGACAGCAACACGCTGCCCAGCTTGCGCGGTGCGGCAGCCACCAGGTCGGTGGACGGAAAGTCGTGCATGGTCTTGTCCCACACCAGTTTGCGGTTCAGCGCCTTGCCGACCAGGAACATGCGCCAGGCGCGTGATGCGGCCATGAAGTTGACGAAGTTGCCCACCACCATGCGCGGGATGGACAGCAAACCATGCTGCCAGCCGTACAGTACGGTGGTGAAATAGCAGCGGTGCGCGATACGCCAGGTCAGCGCGATACCGTTGGCCAGTAGCAGGTATTGGATAAAGCCATTGGTTTCAAAGGGTGTCGGGAAACTCACGTCCCACAGGCCACTCTGGCGCAGGATGATCAGGCCCAGCAGCTGCACCAGAATCACGTAGGCGATGATGCTGACGAACGCCGTCACCACGCCCTTGCGATCACGAAACAGCAGATAACGGTTGGCCAGCGAGCCGTTCCAGCCCATTTGCTCCCAACCTTGCAGGCCAATGCCCAGCGTCCAGCGGGCTTTTTGGCGGAACGCGGTACGGAAGGTATCGGGAAAGAATTCCCGCACGCACAACGGCATCTTCAGGGTCGATTCGTAAGGTTTGCGAAACCATGATTTACGCAACACGCGAAACTGCACCGGGAAGCGCACGAAGATTGCGTTCATGCCGACCTTGGCCAGGCGTGCGCCGACGTCGTAGTCCTCGGTGAGGCTGTCAGTGTTAAACGGCTGGTTCTGGGTTTCCCCGGCCAGTACGCGCAAGGCACGATGGGAGAAACAGGTGCCGACCCCGGCAGACGGCACCGTGTCGGTCATGCTTTCACGTACCACCAAATCCTTGCCATGCCATTCGGCGAATTCGTCCATGTAGGTGCCGGCCACCCATTCGTACCAGTTGCGCTCCAGTGAAACCACGGGTAACTGGATCATGTCCTTGCGCGGCAGCAAGTAGTTGAACAGGCGTAACTCCATCGGGTGCAGTACATCTTCGCTGTCGTGCAGCACCACGCCGGCGAAGGTCATGCCGTGGGTTTTCTCGTGCAGAAAGATCGCCTGGATCACCCAGTTCAGGCAGTCGGCCTTGCAGGTCGGCCCGGCATGCGGGACTTCCACGCGATGCAGCTGCTTGTAGCGCCGACGCATGCGTTCCACTTCATCGATGGTGCGTTGGTCATTGATATAGGTGCCGACGAAGACCACATAGTTCTGGTAATCCAGAGTCGACACCATGTTCTCGATCATCGGTGCGATGACGTCATATTCCAGCCATGCCGGGACCATGATCGCCAACGGCTGTTCATCCCGGGCCATCAATTGCTCGGCGGTCAGCGGCCGGTATTTGCGATCCACGGTGAACTTGCGAAACAGGCGGCGAGACCAGTACCACAAGTCAATGAACAGATCGTCCAGGCTGGAGATCAGGATCAGCACCGCGACCACGATGGTCGAGAACTCCAGGAAGCTATAGTAGTGGGCCAGCCAATAGGGCCAATAAAGCGACGTCATCGAAAGTTTCCGTTACTGGCGATTGCGACGGGCGCTACGGCCAGCCAGCAACAGGATGAGGACCAACAGGATGCCACCCGGAATCAGCCACAACAGCGACGGCTTGCGCCAGGCGTCCAGGCCCTTGGGTTCTTCGTTGTCGATCAATTGGCTGCCACTTGGGTCCTGGGTGTCGAAGGTGGTCAGTGCACCGTTGTCACCGAGGATGGCCACATCGCCGCGGGTCAGCAGAATCTGTTTGGCGAAGCGTGGCGCGTCATTGCCCAGGGCGCGATAGACCAGGCCATGCTGGCCGCCGGCATCCACCACTTGCAACGAGGCCAGGTGGTTGAGGGGATGGATGTCCAACAACATCTGATCCTTGTGATTGATGCGCAAGCGACCCTGATCATCGACCTGCACCGATTCCTTGCTGTCCTTGATCGGCAGCTCGAAGGCGAGGAAGGCTTTGTCCGGCGTGACCGAAACCTTTGGGTCGGCGCTGACGTTCAGTTGCGCCCGCAGCGGCGAAACACCGGCGGCGTCAGCCACCGAAATCACCTGCGGCAAGCTGCTCGCCGGATGCTCGAGGTAGGCCTGCGGTACGAGGATTTGCGTGTCCATGGCAAAGCGCGCAGCCATGCCCGAGAAGTCATCATCCAGCGCTGTTTTTTCCAGCACGATGTGGCTGGTCGGCAGCACCGAGACCGGGAAGGCCTGTGGCGTTTCCAAGCAACGATCGCTGACCGGCTGACGCTGGAACGACACGCGCAGTACGTTCTTCGAACCCAGGGCGTAACGCGGGATACGTGCTTCGATGCGTTGCTGTTCACCGTTGGCCACGAGCTGTTGCGCGCCAATCAGGTAATCGTTGAGAAACAGCGAGGCCACCGGCGCGGTGTCCGAGGCGCCGGGTGCGGCAGATATATCGATCACCGCCTTCACCGGCAGACGACCGTCGTAGGCCACGCTGCCCAGAGGGAACGAAGTGCTCCAGTCGGACTTGGCCAGCACGTCAATGGCGCCGGGGTTTCCGCCCAGGCGCGACAAGGCCACACGACCGTCGGCGCTCAATGGCATTTGTGCTTCGCTGACCGTCAATTGGCGGCTGCGTGCCAGTGCGTTCCAGGCAGTGCTGAACAGCGCCAGCGCCTTGCCGGTTGCTTGCGGCGCGATCATCAGCACCGGGCGGGTGCCCAGCAATGCCAGGCGCACGTTGTCAGTGCCGGTGGCGGCCAGACCTGCATTGATATGCCGCTCACGCCATTGCGCGAAGGCGTTGGCGGCTGTGGCGTCGAGGCCTTGAATCTGGCTCTGCAGCGCGTCCAGCGATTCATTGACGGCTTTGAGCAGTTGCGGGTCGTTGATTGCCAGATCCGCCTGGACGTTCGGCGTCTGCCCCAACATCAACAGCGCACCGATTTGCGCCGGGTTGGCCAGAACGTGCGGGCCTTGGCCATTGAGGCTGGCAAACGCTGGAATAGCCAGCAGTTCGGCCGGGATGCGCAGGCCGGTCAGGTCGACAGTGTCTTGTACGGCGGGGAAGGGCAGAACGCGGCTGTGCTTGCCAATCCGCTCCAGTGCCACACCGAGACGCCAGGCCGCATCGTAGCTGTCGGCGGACAAGGTGCCCGGCGCGACCATGATCCCCGGTTTGCCAGGCAATGCCGTCCAGGCAGCACCGACGTCCTGTAACTGGCTGGCGTCATAGCTGTAATTGAGGCGAGTGTCCGGTTCGATACGCAATACATTGCCGATCGCGCGTTCGTCTTCGCACAACACACGGGACACGACTGACGACCAGGCAATGCCCAGACGCAGCGAGCCGTTGTCACGCGCTTTCTTGTCCACGCCCAGTGTGGCGCTGGCATCACCTTGGGCTTCGCTGAGCCCTTCGGCGCGCACGGGATAGCCGTCCAGCGACAGCAGCAATGTGTTGCGACCGCCTTCACCATTCAGGTAGCTGGCGTCGAAATTCAGTGTGGCGTCCGTCAACGGCACACCCGCCGGCACTGGCAAATACAATTCGCGGCGGGCATCGGTGGAGCCGAGGATGATCGGTGCATCGATCCCCAGATCGCTCAAGCGGATCTCACGCTCTTGTCGGGTGTCGGCGTTGAGCCGGTTGATCGCCTGGGTGAGCGGGCTGTCCGCGGCCAAGGCAAAGGTCGGCATGAGCGCGAGCAGGCTCACGCCACAGGCAAGGGCGCTGAGCGTGCCCGTATGGATGGCAACGGAAGACTTCATTCAGGTAGATCTCGAGCTGATAAGGGGAGGAGCGGTTTGGTTTAAAGAGAAGTGAAGGCCGGGAGACTTTTCTCGGGTACAGGTACTCCCGACAGGTGGTGCAGGAACTTGGGCAATCGCACCCCAGCCACGACGAAATCATCGACCGGGCGCCCCATCAGGGCATCGACGATGCGCGCACTGGCCTTGCCATCGCCGTAAGGGTTGGCCGCCTGGGAACATCGGCGCCACAGCAGGTCGTCATCGAACAGTGCGTTGACGCCAGCGATGATCGAGTCCGGCGAGGTGCCGACCAGGCGAACGGTGCCCGCGGCGACAGCTTCGGGGCGTTCAGTCACATCGCGCATCACCAGCACCGGTTTGCCCAGTGACGGCGCTTCTTCCTGCACGCCACCGGAGTCGGTGAGGATCACATGCGCACGTTGCATCAGGCGCACGAAGGCCAGGTAGTCCAGCGGCTTGATCAGGTGCACGTTGGGCCGATCGCCCAGTTGCTCGGTGACCGGGCCCATGACATTGGGGTTCAAGTGCACCGGATAGACGATCTGGATGTCAGCGCGCCGGGCCAGATGACTCAGGGCCTTGCAGATATCCAGGAAGCCTTCGCCGAAATTTTCCCGACGATGCCCGGTCACCAGCAGGACCTTGCGGCCGGTCTGCAGGAACGAGAACTGTTGGTCCAGGCTTGCACGCAGGTCAGCGTCTTGCTCAATGCGCCGCGCCGTCATCTGCAAAGCGTCAATTACCGTATTACCGGTCACGAAGGCGCGACCTTGAAGGCGTTCATCGAGCAGGTTTTGGCGCGATTCGTGGGTCGGCGCAAACAGCATGTCCGCACCGAGGTCGATGCAGCGGCGGTTCATTTCTTCCGGCCATGGGCTGTAGATATCGCCGGTTCGCAGTCCTGCTTCGACGTGACCGACCGGGATGCGTCGATGGAACGCAGCCATTGACGCAACCATGGCCGAAGTGGTGTCGCCGTGTACCAGCACCCGGTCCGGGCGGGTCATTTCCAGCACGGGGTCAATCGCCCCGTAAAGCGCCGCCGTCAGAGAGTTGAGCGTTTGGTGCGGCGTCATCACCTGGAGGGTGTAATCGGCCTTGAGGTCGAACAGATCCAGCACCTGTTTCAGCATGCTTTGATGTTGGCCGGTGATGCATATCTGCGAATGAATGCCGGGTTCCGCAGCGAGGGCTTTGACTAGCGGCGCCATCTTGATGGCTTCTGGACGGGTTCCGAAGATCGAAAGAATTTTAATCTTTGAATGATGGCGAACGATGATGTCTTCCTTGCGCAGTTTTAGTGCGCAGCACAATAGCTGGCCCAAGTTTTATTAAAACTCGAGCAAGCTAGCGTTGTTTGAATTTAGTAAAGGCCGGGTAATCAGTGTGAGATCTGATGTTCACTTCATGTGAGGTATGTGTCGCCTGGGGAAACCCGGAACTGGCCGGATTATTAGCATCGAAGGCGAATATTTTAAAGTGTTATATCTGTTTTTTAATTAAATAATCAAGCTTGGAACTTTTATATTTGTGATCGGTCTTTTCTGGTTTCTTGTAATTTGCGGGCGGTTTCTTTAGATTATTATTTAATGTCTAACTTATTGTTTTTTCTTGTTATTTTATAATTTTAGTCCGTTCGTCAGTGCGATTGAATTACTCATTGGTGGTAATGGTCGCGGTCTACGTAGTAGATCGACACGTCCTCGGGGTAATAGTTGTGGCGGTCACTAAAATGACGCCTGAATATTGTCGCCCTGAAGTAAGACTTGTGTGGGGCAGTAGCTTTTTTACGCATGCGATGCGCATTAGTAGCGTTAGGGATATTCAATTTGGAAAAAACTTCGCCGACATATTGGATCCGTGATGCACCGCAGCTTTTGCCCGACAAATGCCGGTGCGTAGATTGTGCTCTCCGTATTTATTTTCGTCCTCACCAAATAGCGTAGACCGATACTGACACATACAGCAGAGCAATCGAAGTACCCCAATTGCTACCGAGTTGTTGTGGCTGCCCTGCTTACGTTGTTAATCCCCCGATAGGCATTTTTACGAGAAAAGTGGTTCCGCGCTCTCTGTCGGAAGTCACATCTATAGTCCCCAAGTGCGCAGCCACGATCTCGGAAGCGATGTACAGACCTAGGCCAAGGCCAGTGCTAGGACCAAGATCAAGAGACGCGTGCTGAGAGAAACGTCCCATGGGGTTAAAGATGAAGGGCAGAATGTCCTCCGGGATAGGCTCGCCGAGATTATGGACGACGAACACGACGCTGCTGTCAGATACCTCCAGTGAAACCTTAATCGGGAAACGCAGATCACCATGCTGCACGGCATTGCTGAGCAGATTGGAAAACACCTGTTCCATGCGGGCTCCATCGAATTCACCGCGAGCCGACGCCCCCACTTTGAAGACAATATCCGCGCTTGAATGAAAAGTGCGGATCTCTTCAACTATTCGTATGCATAGTGGCGTTAGGTCGATGTCTTCCTTTTTGATGGGAATCCCAGGGCCCATTTGGCAGCGGGTTAGATCCAGCAAGTCGCCAACGATCCGGCTAGCTCGACTTACGCTGGTGTATATCCCCGATGCAATTTTAGTCTCCCGCGCCCCCAGCTCATCCGAGCGCCGCAAAACATCGGCACCCAGCAAAATAGCCCCCAGTGGCGTGCGCAAATCATGGCCAAGGATGCCTAAAAAAACGTTGCGTGAGGCCTCCACTACACGCGAGTAGCTAGCAATAGACTCAGCGAGCGCCTGGTCTATGGCTTCGTTGAAGCGAATCATATCGTCCACTTCCAAAACTGTCCCTGCCTTCATCTGCCCCAGCCATTGACTGAGTACGCTTGTCCTCAGCGCTCGATATTCAGATACCATCTGATCCAGCGTGAACCCCGCCATTAAACGCGTTACTGCATGGGTTTCCGCAGGGGTTTCCAACTCCTCCATAGGAGCATTACCCTGGGCCTTGGCGATTTGCTCTTGCGCAGACTGGTAGGTGCACAGGTCTATCGCTATTGCACGCAGCATCTGTTCGGCGTGATCCCGTAGAGCCTTGGGGTCCAGTGCTTCGCCGGGGACCTCAATGGTTCTTGCGAAGTCTTCCCAAGCTTGGAGAATTGGCTCAAGGTTCTTGATGATGAAGTCAGATAGGCGCATGCCAGTGATCCTGGTTATGGAGTCGTAATCGAGGTCGAAAACGGGAACGAAACAGCACAAGCTGAATTAGAGCATCGATTCGGCCGCCTGGCATGGTTTGTCTACATCGAGAGCCTGCGCTACCAACGCAAAATCTCAGCCCCCCCCAGCGCTTTACTAGTGCATCAAGTGTTGCCGCTGACCATAAACTGACCCAGGTGTTCAACTGCTTCTGCTCAATTTTTGAGCAGGAGAACACAGGGTGATCAGCATGGAAATG
>NZ_JBBWCB010000058.1:0-36191 GCF_039888995.1 Pseudomonas rossensis
ACTTTTTCGACTTTGGCGTCGGGACGCATCATGACGGACTGGCTCCAGAAAGAAATCGGGAGCACAGCATCGGACATCAGGTTTCGGCTTGGAATGTGGGCTTCATGGAGCGCTTACAAGTCATCTACCCAGCCCCGCAAAGCCAAGACATGGTGTGCACTTAAATTTAAGTGGGCACCAGTTCTAGCCTTTTAAGCGGGTATTTCATGCAGCCAACACGCCGTTCCTATTCCAAGTCCTTCAAGGCCCAGGTCATTCAAGAGTGCGCCCAGCCCGGTGCTTCGATTGCCAGCATCGCTCTCAGCCATAGCCTCAATGCAAACCTCGTCCACAAATGGATTCGCCTGCAAACGCAGAACAGCACGGCGCTGCAACCTGCATTTATTCCACTCCCCATGCCGCTGGCCAGAGCAAATGCGCAAGCCGCATCGCCCAATATCTGTGTTGAAATCCAGTACCCGCGTGGCACCGTCAAAGTTAATTGGCCAACTGAAAATGCTGCCGCTTGCTCGACCTTTCTTCGAGACCTTCTGCGATGATTCGCATCGACTCCATCTGGCTCGCCACAGAGCCGATGGATATGCGCGCAGGCACCGAAACGGCGCTAGCCAGGGTGATTGCGGTGTTCGGTGCGGCGCAGCCGCACTGTGCTTATCTGTTCGCCAATCGCCGCGCCAATCGCATGAAAGTGCTGGTGCATGACGGCTTCGGAATATGGCTGGCGGCGCGCCGGTTGAACCAAGGCAAGTTCCACTGGCCTGGCGTTCGCCATGGCTCAGAAATGGAACTGGATACCGAGCAACTTCAGGCATTGGTGCTGGGGCTGCCATGGCAACGCGCAGGTTCTGGAGGCTCGATCACACTGCTTTAGCGGCAGCCATTAGCCCATCGACTTATCGCCGCAAATTGCCTGCTCTGGCAAAATCAGCCCCATGACTTCGCTCCCCAATCTCGACCACCTGTCCCCTGAACAACTGCGCGCCTTGGCGGCGCAGTTGATGCAGCGCGTCGAGAGCCTCGACAACCAGGTTGACACGCTGGGCAAGACGGTCGAAACGATGGGTAAAACCGTTGAGACTATGGGCAAGAAGATCAACCGCGACCAAACGTTGATCGAAAAGCTGACATGAAATCGCACAACTCAAGCGCTTGAAATTTGCCAAACGCAGCGAGCAGATGAATCCTGAGCAGGCCAGTTTGCTCGATGATCTGATCGATACCGATATCGCGGCGATTGAAGCAGAGCTTCAAGCCTTGCAAACAGTGCTGGCTCCGACCGAGAAAAAGCAAAAGCCCAAACGCACTGCTTTGCCGGCAGAGTTTCCACGCACACTGATCCATCACGAACCGGACAATACTTACTGCCCATGCGGCTGCGCCCTCAAGCGCATCGGCGAGGACGTCAGCGAGAAACTGGACTACACGCCCGGCGTGTTTACCGTCGAACGCCATGTGCGTGGCAAATGGGTCTGCGATGACTGCGAAACGCTGATCCAAGCACCCGTTCCGGCGCAGGTTATTGATAAGGGCATTCCGACTGCGGGCCTACTTGCCCACGTCATGATCGCCAAGTTTGCCGACCACCTGCCTCTTTACCGTCAGGAATCGATCTTCGGTCGAGCGGGCCTGGCGATTCCACGCTCAACCTTGGCTCAATGGGTTGGCATAACGGGCGTGCAGTTGCAGCCTCTGGTCGATGCGTTGCGCGACGTGGTACTCGGGCAGCAGGTTATTCATGCCGATGAAACACCTGTGCAAATGCTGATGCCCGGAACAAAGAAAACTCACCGCTCCTATGTCTGGGCCTACGCCACCAGCCAGTTCTGCGAAACAGCAGCTGTTGTTTATGACTTCAGCCCGAGCCGCGCCGGTGAGCATGCTCGCAACTTCCTGCAAGACTGGAGGGGCAAGCTGGTCTGCGACGATTTTGGCGGCTACAAGGCCAGCTTTGAACTCGGCGTGACCGAGATTGGGTGCATGGCCCATGCACGGCGCAAGTTCTTCGAACTGCACGCTACGAATAAAAGCACGCTCGCCGAGCAAGCCCTGCGCTATATCCAGTTGCCGTACGAAATCGAAAGAGAAGTCCGCGACCTGGAGCCGGATTTACGGCGCCGAATACGGCAAGAAAAAGCCGCGCCGATAATGGAGATGCTGCATGCCTGGATGATCGCCCAGCGCGATCTTGTGCCCGAAGGCGCAGCCATTAGCAAAGCACTTGATTACCGCCTGAAACGCTGGGCAGCGCTGTCGCGCTACCTTGATGACGGGGCTGTACCCATAGACAACAATTGGGCCGAGAACCAGATCCGACCATGGGCTCTTGGACGTAAGAACTGGCTCTTCGCAGGCTCGCTACGCAGCGGGAAACGGGCGGCTGCGATCATGAGTCTGATCCAGTCGGCGCGACTTAATGGACATGACCCGTACGCCTATTTGAAGGATGTTCTCACGCGCCTGCCGACGCAGCGGGCGAGTGAAATCGGGCAGTTACTGCCACATAAGTGGATGCCAACTTGATCTGCGCGATGTGAGCCATGCGTAGACTGACTGCTTACGGTCAGTCTCGACGTTTAACTCTTTGGGAACACCCTATAGCCGCGAAGACGCAGCCTGGCATCCAAAAGCCAGGATTGCCGGTGCCTAAGCCTACGGCAAGTAGCGAGATGCCTACTGCGAGCATGATGCGTTCTCCATAACCGAAAAATCCATTCACAACTGATCTGAACTTAGCATAGGCCCATCGCAATAGCGGAAAAGAAATCGTCATTTTTGCAGGAACCATGGGATTCATCAGATCGCTAAGATGAGTAAAAAACGTAGATATCTCCATGCAAGGTGAGATGCCCGGACGGTTACAACGCATACTGGTGCAAGTCTCTCCAGACGGCCGCACCACCTGCCGAAATTGTCGTGTTCAGTGAGGCAAGAAGAAACGTAAAGCTGTAGGCCCTGAGAAACGTCAGCCGGCGATCACAGGGATCGTGGGTGGAGTCTGACCATAGCGAAGGGACCAAACATCAGGTTAAGAGGATACGAGTCGAATTTTACGTGCTGTTCATCGGCGTTAAGACCACTACAAGGTGCCCGAGCGCGTTCGAAGAGATGCAAATTTTTTGTTGCGCCACTTCCCCACTAAGCAGGATGTGCTACAGGCTGGCCGAATTGAAGAGCAAGCAAAAAAAATGGGGATAGGAACGTTTAGCCCCGTGTTTTGCTCCTCAACGGAAGACTGGTAGATACATCTGGCAGGCGTTGAAAGATGCCTTTTGTAACAGACCGCTTATGGCCCCGTGAAGCCTTTAAACAGGCACATGAGCCAGCACTGCTTAAAGTAGATGACCTGTTTGAACAAATAGTAATAGTACTCAGCAACAACTCCAGTAATCCAAAGCGGGAAGATGGGAGAAAATTGGTGCCATGAATGTCATAGAGCAAGCCGCAGACGTGCTACAGAAGGCTAAGAAGGTGGTCTTTTTCACTGGTGCTGGTATTTCCGCCGATAGCGGTATCCCTACGTACCGCGAAAAACTCTCAGGAATCTGGACCGGGCTCGATCCGAGGGACCTAGAGACGGCCAAGGCCTTTCGGGAAAACCCTGCCTTAGTATGGGGATGGTATCTATGGCGCCGTCTTCGAGTCGCTCAGGCCGAGCCCAACGCCGCACATCTTGCGATACCACGCATGGCTCACTCTCAGCGCCAGGTTTCTGTGATCACCCAGAATATTGATGACCTTCATGAGCGAGCAGGCTCTTCGAATGTCATTCATTTGCATGGCAGTTTAGCAATGCCCAAATGCTTCGCCTGCCATAGGCCTGCGGTTGTATTTCCTGATCAATCCGCAGTGCCTGAGGAAGGCGCTCGGATCGAACCTCCTAGATGTCTGCGTTGTAATGGAAGAATGCGCCCAGCGGTAGTCTGGTACGGAGAGGATTTGCCATCCCAGTCTTGGAAGGCCGCAGTGCTCCTTGTAAAGGATTGCGATCTTCTAATCTCAGTGGGCACCTCTGGGATCGTCATGCCTGCCGCAGGCCTCCCCGACCTTGCATTGGATTCTGGGGCTTCAGTCATTCATGTGAATAAGGCTGACGTCGCAATGGGTGAGCAAAAGGAGTTGATGCTGATAGGGGCTGCCGCCGAGGTGCTGCCGATGCTGCTCGAAAAGATAAGTGAAGGCAGGTAGATATCGACCCATAGCTGCCGATCAGCAACGGCAAAATTTGGCCGGCTGCCGCCCTTCGTAACTGGTCGTTATCGACCGAACGTAAGGAGGTGGCTTCGGGTGCTCTGACCCATTTTCGGATGGTGTTTCTCGACAGCCCGGTACGCCTGGCGATCTGGTGCAACGACAGCTTGTCGCGAAAGTACATCCTCCGAATTTTTCCCAACATTTCCATGCTGATCACCCTGTGTTCTCCTGCTCGGAAAGTGAGCAGAAGTAGTTGAACACCCGGGTCAGTTTTCAGTCGGCAGAACAGCCTTTACTGGGGCAGTTTTCGGTCAGCGGCAACCCCCTGGATACATTAGCTATACGCATTTTGAAGTGTAATTTCTGGTTTTTATGTCGATACTACTAACCTTTCTAACTTTATTATTGCTTCCTCGCCGTGCCCATGAGAGCGATCCGGAGTAGGTTTCACTAATGTGTTCAAAAAAATAACGCAATCCTTCTTTCGCGTTTCCGGTTGGCAAGCAAAAGTCTATGACCCATGCATTTCCACCTTCATTCCACTCTGAATAGTGCAGAACAAAATCAGGGTCTTCGACTAAACGTTTTTCGACATCCTCAGCCAAGTAAGCCCAAGTAACATAGCCTATTGGATGCCCATTCCAGTCAAAATAAAACTTAATCTGATCCAGCATGATTGCTTGTTCAAGCCATATTTTTATCGTTAAAATATGAAACAATGAATACTTTTGAGATTGTAAAAGTACCATAGTCGCGAACCCAAACATGGTCGCTTGCTTACGAATCTCTTCAGATGGACATTCTGTGGCTATATCATACATCAAACAAGATCCCCTTTATATTTTCATAAAACAGTTCGGAGTTTTTTACTATCGGTAGGTTATCGAGTGAAGATGTCATTTCCTTCCAGCTCAGAATTATTTCTTGTTGGTCATGAATTATTCGAAATGCGTCTAGCAAGCCATCATACTCAATTGTGTTATCTCCTTCTTTCCAGAGCAAACTATTATAGCCTTCGTCTGTCCCTAAGCAGATACTGGCCGTGTCATATGCTTCTTGAGAAAGCAATTCGATATCCTGCTTCAATCTCGGTCCAGCGTTATTTTTCTTAATACACTCTAGAATCAATTGATAAAGCTTAAAATTCTGCAAAAGGGCTGGGGTTTTAGAACGTCTCGTTAAATTTATGCAAATCAGCCGATTTAGTGCCTGCTTGCTAATGTTGACATTTGACACTACTAACAGATAAAAGCTTTCGAACGCATTTTCTAATTCATTTTTTAGAAACAGATTGTCTGTATCCCACTCTATGACAACATCATGATCAGCTCTATTTTCTACCTCCTCAATGACCACGTGCGGAAGCCCTTTTATATTATGAAATCTGTAACAACCCAATAATTGTTCATCTTGAAGCGCGTAATCTTGGTTCTCCATCAAACTCAAAAGTTTGTTAGAATAAACTTGAAATTCCACAGTCGACACCATCCATTCAACTACACAGGGTGGAAAGCCAGAGCGGATTATTAGAAATTTTCTAAGTTCGCAATCATATGCAGTTGAAAAATTTGACAATGCGCTATCTATTATTTCTGCGGATTGTTTTTTGGTAGCTTGCATGTATTTTTCAGCATTAAAACAAATGCTTTTCAAGCTATTTAACACTGAAGCATATTCAGTATTGAACGTTTGATATAATCTCTTTTCGTTCACTGACTTATGGGAAACTACCGTCACGCTATTAAGATCCAGCCAGGCACCCGTTATGGCGATATTCGAAGAGGACATCATCATATGCATTATATTTTTTGAGCGGGCGACGGCAAATTGCTCTGCATACTTTCTCGAAAGTTGGATTACCCCCTCTTCAAACGATAAGATTGAAGTTGAATTTGTTTGCTGAAAACATGATTTCTGCGGGCGTGGAAGGAACTCATTTATTTTTTGAATTGAGTCACGAACGCGGCGCGCATCGTTGCACAATTTTCCAGGGATGATAGGTTCCTTGAAATAAATGGCTCGTTCGAAGTGCGCAGGTCTTATAACGGCTTCTCGTACGAGCAGCGCTTGCTGGTGAACCCTTCCATCCAACGAAAAAGTACTATCGAGGCATATTACTGCCAGTGACCTTACCGCTCCATGTGGCAAAATCAAGTTAATAATTTCTCCCCAGATAGCCTCATAAATTGCCGACTCCAGATCTAACATCCCGTTAGAATGTACATCGTCCGTATTAAGGCCGACTAGTGGAGTTCTGCCTATTCCCTTAATTTGAAAAAGTCCATCGAACCCACAACGACCGCCACCGCCATTTTTTGAAATTTGATCGCCGCCGTATCTTTCTGCATAAAACGTTTTTTTATGATTCGTCGATTCGTTCCCCTTTGCCTCGGAAATCTTCGTACTATAACTGTACCTTTCTAAAATTTCCGCCTCAGTCAGATTGCTGGAATTATCAACATGTAACTTATTATATAAAACAACGCTAGAGCTATGAATTTTATGGGCGTCAATGTTAACAAATACCTCTGGGAGGCATTCTAGGCTTTTTGCTTTCATTTTTTATGCCGCGCAGGTTAATGTTAAACTATAAATAAAACTATTAGATATTGAGAACTTGAGGGCGCGTTAGGGACTGTTTGATAGTGATAATCCAATCAAATGCTTCACTCCATATTAAAATTAAATGATGCTTAAGTTTTAAAGTGAGCGGTCCATGACGGCATCATTTCTATGAGACGGTTCAATACTCGTAAAACCATCGGTCAACGGAAAGCATTTTGTTTTTGAAAATGAAGCTAACGCCCTATCAAATGCAATCAATCGATCAGTCGTGGCTTTCCAGTCAGCTAACGTATGATAGGCATTAATAAACCAACTCAAATTTTCATACAAGTTGCCAAACGCTGAATTTACTTGCATTAATTCGCCAAACGTTATTTTCCCGGCAAAAAAACGTGGAGCAGCTAGTAAACTGCTGCAAATCAAAGAAAGCTGAGCGTAGCTTTCTGTAAATATAGAAAGTCGCATTTTTACAGCTATAATATTTTTCATATTAGCAATGCACGAATCCAGTTTTCGCCCAGTCATGACATGCAACTTATTGCTATGCCCTACCTCAGGACTATTCTCATCATTCCCCCTAAGCTTTATAAGATCAAACCGAAAGTCCGCCTCGGACTTTTGTTGCTTATTACTAAGAGACACCAACACAAATCCAATTTTTTGACTTATATACGTCCCTATAACGGCATAAAATATAGCGGCCCAAAACATATAGTAGGGTATATTATAGCCAAACAGATTGGCTTCGCCCGATATTCCGATAAGCACAACACTAAATGAAACCACACTAGCAAGCGTGTAGATCAATCCACACGTTAAATCCACTGATTCGTACGTAAACTTATTAATGTCTTCTGCAATTCGCTGGTCTGGGTTATCAACTAACTTTGCCACTTTGCTTGGCATGTTCGTTTGCAAGGCCCACAAATCAATATAATAATTAGTCAGCCACTTTCGCCATTTTAACGCAAGAAAATTTACAAGGTAAGAAATTAATACTGACCTTAGTACCGAAAAGCTTACCACCCCAAAAAAAACCCAAACCAAATAGTAAAACCGATCTCCATTCAGCTCTTGAATCGCATTATAAAAGTGTTTATACCATTCATTAAAAGCCAGCGCTGTTGCTACTCCCGAGAGCGCCAACACAACAAGACTTATTGTCGCCACCCAGGCAAATACCTTTTCTTCGCCCTTCCAATATAAAACCAATATGCTAAAGGTTTTTCTTAAAAAAACTCTAGTTGGAATTTCAGGCAACTTTTTCTCATCATTCATCGCTTCTTTATCTCAGGCTTTTATAGTAAGTAATTAGCACTTATTAACATCGCACTTTTCATTGCGCTTTTTATTACAGCACCCAAACCCCAGCGGTGGGGTTTGATGTCGTGAATTAACGCCAATACTGCGTTTGCGCACCCAGAACCCACCGTGGGTTCCCTCCTGCGCGAGAGGACTAACGATCTTTACCGCTCGGCCTTTTCAGGGTCAAAAAATTAAGAGTATTGGCGTGTAAAAATAATCGCAGCCTGCGCGCAAGAATGGAAGCGGTCATGCAGTAACGCGATCACCTCGCAAGTCTACTGACTCAGTTCGACTTTCTATTCTTGATTTGCTTCATCGAGTTGAAGAAGTTAGTAACTAGCGTAATTGCATGGACTGACCAGCTAGTTGTATTTGTGCTGACCAACCGCCTGCATTCGACTTACCATTTTTCCACTGTGAATGTGGTCTGTGTTCATAAGTCCATTACGCGGTGCAAACATTCCATGCTAGAAATTACGCCAACAACTGGTTCCTGCGGAGGCTGTATGGCCCCGCAGGAACGGTTTGTTCGGCAACTCAGTCAGATACGACCGGATTCAGGTCATACCCGTTATTTTGCGTCCGCGGGATTGTAAGGGCCACCCATTGAGGCCCCCCAAGGAATACCACTGCCGCTCACCGAGCCAGGGGCGCGTGTTCCGTTTGCCAGGTGGTTAGCCGCCCCACCGCCTATGACAACACCTATTCCGCCGCCAATTGGCCCGCCTACCATACCCCCGACAGTCCCCCCAATTGCGCCTCCTAACGTCTCTGGCGAGACAGTAAATCCCCCTCCTGCGCCGGAAATCATCAGCAGTTCTTTGTCCGTTAGATTTCTCATCTTGCTTCCTTAATTACTTTCAATTGAATTGAATCCCTATTGAAGAATTCAACCGGGTTGGTCACACATTTTTTTTCTGTTCAATAACCAGATGGAAATATTCACAGCTATAGCTATCAGCGCTAATTTAATGTACTTATTAACATCCCAATATTCGGCAATTGAACCGACCGCGATACCAATTGACACCGAAATTAAACACACGAATAAAAGGCGTTTCAAGATACTCATCCTTCTCGCATTACCGCACGCGTTAGCGCAATTGCTTAACTGACATTATTTCCAAAGTCAGTCACACTTCTTTTTCTGTTAACCAACCAAAAAGGAATACTTACAGCTGTAATTATCAGCACCAGTTTATGAGATCTATTCACCTCCCAGTGCTCGGCAATTAAAGCTACTACATATCCATTTTAGATCGCAATAAAAAACACGAACAAGCTTTTTTCGCTTACTCCCCCGTCTCGTTTAACTGCAGGCGTTCGCACAACGGCGTTACTGGTATCCGTTCTCATATAGTAGTGGCGTCTATTCTGATCGAACTAACTGGCTCGTTACATCAGTCATATAATCCTGCCCGATACAGTGCGACTGAGTAGTCGGCGTTCTGCGTACGCAGGAGATCTGTTCAATAGCCCGCACTCGGCTTTAAAGGTTTTCACCGGCACGTCTCGGTAGCCCTCCGATGCGGGGTTCCACCCTATAGGTGAAATCTCGGAGGATGTCGCGTGAACACTGCCTGCCCGTTCTCGAGTCGTTCAGGTAAACAATGCTGCACTCGTCGATAATTTTAGTATCGAAATTTACTAACGTTTTATGCAAATCAGCCAATTGATTCCCTTCCATAACACCAGATGATTTCCATTTCAACCCAGGGACGATACCTCGCCCAAAAACCGTGTTACCCGCAAGTGGTAAGATGGCTATTGCTATCCACAACCTTAAAGCAAATAGCGAAAAAACTCCACCCTACACTTGAGGGTGGTACTCGGCGCTAGAAACAACAATAACTCAGGCTCAACTACTCATTGTCGCCAGCGTGAGGAAAAAGCTAATTTACATGAGCATTTCTTGATAAGACAAAGTATTATTACGACAGTTACTGGGTGATTTTGTTTCTTGGTCAATCCATTTGTCAACAGGCGCGTAACATTGCGCTATCTATTCTGGTAGTTCTCAAGCTTCGCTCCAACTCAGGCTGTCAACGTCCGCACATTCAATTGCCAACCACCGACGATGATGCTCCAGCAGCGGTGGAATACAAGACATCTGGGAACAATACGAATAGCCAGGCAATAAATTTACCCCTCCGCCCCAGAGCGAACGCCAAAGGACTGGCAGAGTCCAGGAATCTCCGCAGTGGCTTACCGCATAACACTCTAAGGAAAGATGTGTGACACCGAAATCTCCGCTGTTTCGACCCGAGTCAATTGCCTCGCGGCAGGTTGACTGGCTCGGCGAAATCATATTGGTAAGGCCCGTTTCCTTCACGGTTCTGACACTGCTTGCGCTTGCACTCGCCACTACCGTGGTGACATTTCTGGTATTTGGCAGCTACACCAAACGCAGTACCGTTATTGGCCAACTAGTACCAGCCGCAGGCCAGCTCAGAATCCACTCCCCGCAATATGGCCTGGTGCTTGAGCGGTTCGTCGAGGAGGGGCAACAGGTCAAGCAAGGAGCGCACCTTTTTCGTATTTCCAGTGAACGCACTGCAGGTGATTCAGGGGCTGTGCAGGCGGAGGTGAGTGAGCAACTGTTGCAACGACACCAATCTCTGAAGGACGAATTGGAGAAACAAAAACAGCTTCAGACCCAGGAACAAGAAAGCCTTCTGAGCAAACTGAAAAGTCTGCATCAGGAGCTGAAGACGCTGGATCGGCAAACTGCCAGCCAGGAACAGCTTGTACAACTAGCAAGCAATGCCGCCGTTCGTTATCAGGGGTTGATGGACCAAGGCTACATATCCATGGACCAACTTCAGCAACGCCAAGCCGAGCTGCTGGGTCAGCGCCTGACCTTGCAAGGGTTAGCTCGTGAAACAACTACCCTGCAACAACAACTGGTCGAGCGCCGACACGACCTGTCTGGACTTGCCGCCCGCCACGCAAACCAACTAGCGAGCATTCAGCGATCAATTTCAACAGTTCAGCAGGAGCTCATCGAAAGCGAAGCCAAGCGCACCCTGATCATTACCGCCCCTCAAGATGGCGTGGCAACCGCCATCCTGGTTGAGCCAGGCCAAACCGTCGATAGTTCTCGTACGATGATGAGCATCGTACCTGCCGGTTCGCGGCTGCAAGCAGAGTTGTATGCGCCTAGCAAAGCCATAGGATTCGTTCGTACGGGCGATTCAGTAAGGATTCGTTATCAGGCTTACCCCTACCAGAAATTCGGCCAACACCTGGGTACCGTGATATCAGTTTCCCAAGCAACCCTGTCAGCTGGCGACCTGGGAAATAGGACCGGGAGCGTACCGGGGCTTGCCCTGGACGGTGAGCAGATCTATCGCATCCGCGTCAATCTCGAGGCGCAATCAGTGCTGGCCTACGGAGAACAAAGACCGCTGCAGACGGGAATGCTGGTTGATGCAGACATCCTGCAGGAGACCCGCCATCTATATGAGTGGGCTCTCGAACCGCTCTACAGCCTGACAGGCAAGCTCTAGGAACGAAGCCATGAATTATCTTGACGCCATCAGCTTGCGCCTGGGCCGACATTTGCCGCTGACTTTGCAGACCGAAGCGACGGAATGTGGATTGGCCTGCCTGGCAATGATCGCGGGCTACCACGGCCACCATACGACCCTCATTGAACTACGCCGCCGGTTCAGTGTTTCTCTCAAAGGCATTACCCTCAAGCAACTGATCATGACTGCTGATCAGTTGAACTTCGGTACTCGGCCGATCAGGGTCGAACTGGATGAGCTAAACAAACTCGCGCTGCCTTGCATACTGCATTGGAATCTCAACCATTTCGTCGTGCTCAAGTCCGTCGAAGGCCAGTGGCTTACCGTGCACGACCCGGCCTACGGCATTCGCCGACTGAGTCTGGACGAGACCAGCAAATCGTTCACCGGGGTCGCTCTTGAGGTGTGGCCAGGCAGTGACTTTGAAAAACAGCAGGCCAAGCCCAAGCTCAAATTGACAAGCATGCTGGGAAAGGTCAGTGGCCTTCACCGCGGTTTGGTTCAGGTACTTTCACTTGCCTTGGCTCTTGAAGTGTTCGCCCTGGTCAGCCCGTATCTGCTGCAGTGGGTTCTGGATAACGTTCTGGTTACGCAGGATTACGACCTTCTGGCAACGCTGCTGACCGGCTTCGGCATGCTTTCGTTGATGCAGCAGGTAGTAAGCGCCACGCGGGCTTGGGTGATGATGCACTTGAGCACACTACTAAGTGTGCAGTGGCAGGCCAACGTGTTTGCTCATCTGCTGCGCTTGCCCATTCATTATTTCGAAAAACGCCACCTGGGTGATGTCGTCTCACGATTCGGCGCTATCGGCGAAATTCAGAAGACACTCACAGCCGCTTTTTTTTCCACAGTCCTCGATGGCCTCGCAAGCTTCGCGACGCTGGCCCTGATGTTCGCCTACAGCCCTATGCTGGCCGCTATCGCTTTGACGGCCATGGCTCTGTATACCCTGCTTCGCTGGGCGTGGTACCGCCCTTTACGTCTGGCAAGCGAGGAAACCATCATTCATGCGGCACGACAGGAAAGCCATTTCCTGGAAACGATGCGCGGCATACGCACCCTGAAACTTTTCCAGCGTCAGAGCGAGCGACGCTCCGCCTGGCTGGGGCTGCTTGTGGGGCAGATCAACGCTGGCTTGCGAACCCAGAAGCTGGAACTGATCTACACACAACTCAACGGCCTGATTTTCGGACTGGAGAATCTGCTGGCGCTCGGATTGGGGGCATCCCTAGTAATGAGCAACCAGTTCAGCATCGGTGTGCTGATGGCGTTCATTGCTTACAAAAGCCAATTTGTCAGTCGCGTCGCCAGCCTGATCGATCATATGTTCGCGTTGCATATGCTGAGCTTGCACGGCGAACGTCTCGCCGACATTGTCCTGCATCCCCCCGAAGACATAGCGGCCAGACCGATTACAGCGAACTGGCCCGCTGGCCCGATGGACATCGATATCAAGGGATTGAAATATCGCTATTCCGACGAGGAGCCCTTCGTGCTGGATGGGATCGACCTGCACATTGCGCATGGGGAGTCGGTGGCAATTGCCGGCGCATCAGGCAGTGGAAAGAGTACGCTGGTCAGCCTCTTGCTGGGCATCGTCGCACCCACCCATGGCCAGATTCACATCGCCGGTAGCGACCTGCAGCAACTGGGTACGGAGACCTTTCGTAGCAGGATTGCCACGGTAATGCAGGATGACTGCTTGTTCGCTGGTTCCCTGGCAGAGAACATCGCCTTTTTTGAGTCCCGCCCCGATCTGGAGTGGGTGATGGAGTGTGCACGCAAGGCATCGATTCACACTGACATCCTAGCCATGCCCATGGGTTACAACACTTTGGTAGGTGACATGGGTACGGTGCTCTCAGGTGGGCAAAAACAGCGCGTGCTGCTGGCTAGGGCGCTATACAAAAAGCCTGATATCCTGATCCTTGACGAAGCTACCAGCCACTTAGATGTCATCTGCGAGCAGATGGTGAATAAGGCGGTACGTGAACTTGCAATAACGCGCGTCATTGTTGCCCACAGGGCAGAAACAATCGCCTCGGCGGACCGCGTCGTAGTGCTTGACGCTGGTAGGATCGCGGTGGATCAGTCGAGCTCTTCTGGCAGCCTGCCATCCTGCGCAGAAGTCGTAGCGTGATGAGAAACGTCTTGGCCACCACCCTGACGGTGTGTCTCTGCCTGTCGCCAAAATGGAGCATGGCTGCACTGGTTGACCCCTTTGCCACAGCACGAGATGTCTCACCTGCTGCGATCAATATCGACGGAGTGGCCTTGCCATGTGATCCGCAGCCCCTTCCCAATTCGTTGACCTTAGAAGACATGATAGAAAGGGTGCTGTGTCATGACCCGCAAACTCGGGAGGCTTGGGCCATTGCCAAAGCCCAAGCGGCTTTGGTTGGCGTGAAGCAAGCAGCATACCTGCCCAAATTAAATGCAAGTTCAAGTATCAGCAGCGGCCGCAGTACCACGACCTATGAACAGCAGGATGAATACTCCAGTAGTGGCCATAAGCGTCAGTTCGACAATCGTCTGAACCTCAGTTGGGTTCTGTTCGACTTCGGCCAGCGAGAAACCGCAGTGGGCAACGCACGTCAACTGCTTATCGCCGCAAACGCCAATCAAAACAGACAACTGCAGCAAACCTTCGAGTTAGCCGCAGAGTTGTACTATGACGCCCTGGCCGCCCAACGTAGCGCGGTAGCGGCGAGCCAAGTTATTGCATTGGCGGCGGAAAACCTTAAAGCGGCAAGCGCCAAATTTGCAGCGGGCGCTGCGGCGCAGTCCGACCGCCTGCAAGCGCAAACAGCCTATTCACAAGCGAGCCTTGCTGAAGTACGCGCCAAAGGCGCATTGCGCAACAGCAAAGGCCTTATCGCCCTGCGCATGGGATTTTCGCCGAATACAGACGTCCAGTTGTCCGGGAATCTGGAACGGCGTCCAGATACCCACTTTATCAAGAGCATTGACGAGCTGCTTGAACTGGCCCGACAGGATCACCCCTCGCTCATCGCCGCCAAGGCCAAAGTGGAAGCGGCAAACGCACTCATCGACGAAAGCCGCGCCGCCGGTCGACCGACGCTGTCACTGGTCGCCAATATTGGCGATATGCAAACCCACCAAGTCAATGGCGACAACCATGCACGTGACAACAGCCTAGGCCTGCAATTGAACATTCCGTTATTCGAAGGTTTCGAGCGG
The DNA here is from genome assembly GCF_039888995.1 of Pseudomonas rossensis. NCBI lineage: Bacteria > Pseudomonadati > Pseudomonadota > Gammaproteobacteria > Pseudomonadales > Pseudomonadaceae > Pseudomonas > Pseudomonas rossensis. Next base: position 14,796 of record NZ_JBBWCB010000058.1, read on the forward strand.
AACTATCAACTGCGAGGTGCTCATGCGCAACGAGAAGCCAGGGAAGCGGAGCTCTGGAATATCGAGCAGCAAGTATCACTGGAGCTCTGGAGCCACTACCAAACATTGAATATCGAAACAGGCGCCCTGGAAAAAACCACTGAGTGGGTGGATCAGGCCCAACAGGCATTGCAAGTTGAACAAGGCCGCTATCGCTCCGGCGTCGGCAGCATGATTGAGCTGCTGAACGCATTGACGGCTTATGCAACGGCAGAACAACAACACATTAGTGCGTTGAACCGCTGGCAAGTAACTCGCCTGAAAATGGCCGCCAGCTTAGGACACCTTGGGTTCTGGAGCCTTTAACCGCCTCGAAGCATCACAACGCCGCACATCGTTGTTGGCCCATCACGCCACACTGGAGCTAGGATTAGGCAAGTTGAAAATTGAACACCGGTACGCCATCGTACTGGTCGATATCTGGACAGAGGGTGAGGCAAAGCAGGTGCCTAATTGCGCACCACTTGCTTGGGTCGTCCAAGTGGTTCCTTTTGGCAGGTCGATTAGTAAACGACCGACGCAATAGGTCTGCATATTTTGTGTCAAGTCACTCATGGTATGGCTCTGGTTGGAATGGGGTAAGCGCCACTGGCGCCATCCGTACGTGGAAGCCCCCAGTATTGAGACAACAAGGGCAACAATTAGAAGATGGCGGCGAGCGATCATGCCGACAGCTTCTTGGCATTGGCACCAATTCTCAGAACCGAATACAGCGTTAGGTTCTGTACGTTGCGGTTCTTGTAGGAGCCTTGATGGTCATAGCCGGTCATACAGGCAGCGAACACCGCTTGCTCCGCAGCGTCTTCGGCGGCATGTGCAGGCACGGTGCCGTCGCCCGCTTGATCTTGGCCCTGAAGGTCAGCGAAATAACCATCGCCACGGGTGTTATGACCAATTCCAACCCCGTACTGGTTAATCAGTTGGTCTTCGCTGATGTCATCAACCATCCACGCACGCCCTTCGTGATTTTCACCCCTCAGTCGTAGAGACAAAGCATGTTCGCGTGAGGGCGTCGGAATGGGGGTAGCGGGCATTCCTGGTTTACTGGAAGGAATCACCCCAGTACCAAGCTTCCATGTGACTCGATGGAACGCCTGATGGCTGCTGTCTGCCCCGTAGTGAACGAAGCTGTTGGGGTGATAATAAGTACCTAGCCCTGCGTGAAAGGACTTTGCTTGGTTGAGCATTTTTTCATAGTTGCTCCAGGCGCTGGTTAGAGTGCCCGGGGATGAGTTCCCAATTGGATTTATCCAAGCGGCATCCATCAGTTTCCACCACGCGTTCTTCTTTAAGTAAATCTGCGTGTATGGATCTGGCCCAGTAGGCATCTGAAATAATTCTTTTCCATTGCAAGTGATGCTCAACCAACCAGCGCCATAACGTTGATTAGGTAACAACTCCAGGGGACCCGCAGCATTCGCAAAGATAGGCATGATCTTTTTGCCAGTCTCGCCGAGCCCAATAGCCCCAGCCATATCCTCCCATCCCGCTCGGACACGACGATAGGCGGTTGCTGCACCGATAGCCGGTTGAACGCCATGCACCACACCTTGGATCAGGTTAGGGTTGCGCTTGGCACACATACGCGCCACCAACCCACCCATGGAGTGAGTGACTAAAATCACCCCATGCTCACACTTAACACCCAGATCCTTTCTGCATCGCTCGAGAACGGCTTGGATTCGACCTGCAAGATAGTCAGCGGCTTGGGCATTGGAGTTGAGCCAGTTGTAACCCACCGCATACACGGGGTAGCGGAATTCAGCCGCAGCCTCCAGTGCTTCTGTTTTCAGGGGGCTGTAGCCCTTGAGCTCGCCCCAAGCCGAAACATTATTTGGCACCGCAGCCATAACGCCTGGATAGGGTTTGCCCTCCGGGGTCAAAATGAAACGTAGCTGCGCTTCAAGGAAGTTGAGAATGCTCCCATAAGAATCGAGCGACACGGATCCCCAACCACGATTCCTTGCCTCTTGAACCGGTAAGGTGCTGACAAATTTGCTCACCGTTTCGAGATCGGAATCCTGAGGGTTCGACAGCGCGCGGGTTAGTTGCGGATCAAGTAGTTGCTTGCGTTCAACTGGGGTCAAACTATTGTAGCTTTTCCATTTGGTGACTCCCGCCACCCAGCCAGCGGCATCGTCAGGAAACCACGCCCATCGATTATCGTTGCCCATGATGCGAGCGTTAGCTCCTGTCGCCAACAACGGACTGCCCATGATGCCGGGCACAAAAATGATCGGGATGGCGTGGTCCGGAGGTGCGTTGAGTTCAGCGCGGACGTTATTGGATGTGCGGCTCATGGTCACACGTGCGGTAACGTTCCCATCTGGGCCAATTTGGGTTGGTACTGGCCTTGTTGGCTCACTCATTAGGCTCTCCCTGCCTGAATTTGACGACTTTCACTTTTCCGATACTTGGGATTTGCATGAGGGTCATGTCTCACTTGGACCAAGCAGATGGAACTCATAACCTTCAGTCGTGAGGCCCTGCTGCATTGCAGCCCAACCATCACCATCAGTCACGCCTTCCACCCTGGCGCCATCACTTCGCGTGAGCGCGTAACGGTAATTCGGTAATGGCGTCCCATTGCGTACGACCCGTACTCGCTCATTGAACGGAGTTTGGGCCCATGTGTTGAAGACGGTGGACGCGTGAGCTGGCGCGATAAAGCTGTGCTTGGCCGACTTGACGATAAAATTGCCGGGCATACCCAGTTCGATGTTGCCCCCCTTCAGGGTGAGGTAGGCACCGCCGCAGGTCAGGGTGATGTGCTCCTTGGCGGAGATCACCACGTGTTGAGTGCTCGCGCTAATCTCTACGCTCTGATCCGCCTCCAAGCTAATGTTGTTCTTTTGAGCCTGCAGGAGCATCGGCCCCTGGTGAGTGATATGTCGCATCTCACCGCTTTGAGCGAATAGCCCCAAGTCGGTGCCTGCGTTGACTACGAATTTCTGGCCCGAGGTGAATTGCTGATTCTGTTGCGCAACGCTATCGATATGCTCGCCAGCAGCAAGAGTGACACTATTTGGGGACACCGCCGCAATACCGGCCTGACCACTCAAGGCAATAGCAGGTTTACCACCGTTGGTTTTTCCCGACTCGTCATTGGCGCCATTACCCAAGTCACGAACTGCTTCACTGAGCGTCTTCTGTGGCGCGGTGTCATGGCCAACACCCTGATGATCTGCGGCGTAGTCTCCCAACTCTTTAGCCAGTTGAAGAGCGGCCTCCAATACCTGAACGGCAGTGGCACGGTTGAGGTGCCCACCATTGGCATTCAGTTGCTCTTCAGTACTGAGCAGCAGGCCCTTGGCAGCACGCAGCGCGCCATGTTCGTCTGTGCGCAACTCGAAACCTTCACCGCGTGGCTCTCCGCCACTTGGACGCGGATGAGTCAGATAGCCCAGGTGCAACGCGGTGCTGCCATGATCACTCATCAATGCAGCACTGATTTGCTTGGTAGTATCGTCGATGCGCAGTTCGTTGGCCCTGGTCCCCTTGTACTCCTTGCTTTTGATAGTGCTCAGAATTTTGTGATTGGGAAGTTGGTACGGCGGTGAGTTGGTCGCACGGTAGGTGCGGCCAGTGATGATCGGTTGGTCACAATCCCCATCGAGGTAGTCGACGATAACTTCCTGTCCGATACGCGGAATCGCCATGTGCCCCCATTCCGCACCGGCCCAGTTTTGCGACACTCTGATCCAGCAGGTGCTGAACTCATTGTTCTTGCCTTCCCGATCCCATGGGAACTGGATTTTTACCCGTCCCCATTCGTCGCAGTAGATCTCCTCGCCTTCAGGCCCCCACATTCCTCCCTGAGCTGCCCCGCCGACGTCAGCGCGAATGCAAATGGCCGGTCAAGTCAGATGCAAACAACTGCTCAGTGTCGATGCAATTATGCAAGGGGAAGGCAGGTATGCAAAAAAACACTCCTATATTGATTAGGTAAAGGCGTGGCGTCTAGAAAGGAAGTTCACACTACAGGAATACTTCACTGCTGCTTGCCCCAGTAAGAAGGGGGGATCAGAATCGGACCCAGCAGCATCGCCACAGGTAGAGGAATTGAAACGCTTTGCCAGAGATTCCGTAGCCGGGATCCTGTTTTTATCCTAAGCGTTTCTTCCAAAATCCCTGTACCTCCAAGCGTTACCGAAACCGCCACTAAGTGACCTGATAGCCTTTCCTCGGATTCACAGTGGCAAAATACGTTGCGAGCCGCAACTAATATCCCGGAACAATTTCGCTGGGCCTTATGCCCAAAAAAATGTGTCACTACGCCTGCTGAGGTGCTATCAGCGTTTCCCCCGGAATTGCGAGCCGAGTGCTATGCCAAAGATTGAACAGATCGACCAGGATGCCGAACAGCTATACGAAGCGCTAAGTCACTTGGTTCGGGTTTACCAGTTTCGTGACAGAGATCGCTGCTGCTGCGAAGGCCTGTCCGTCACTCAATGCTATGCGCTTGAGCATGTGATAAAGGCTGGGCCTGTTCGCGTTCAATCGTTGGCCAGCGAGCTTTTCCTCGACAAGAGCAACGCCAGCAGGCTGGTCGACTCGCTTGCAAAACAGGGGTTAGTTTGCCGCGTGCCAGATGCGACTGACGGCCGCGCGCTGGCAATCACCGTGACCCCCGAAGGCGTGTCCCTTTATGAAAGTATAAGATCGGACTTGGTGGGAGAGGCTCGCAATCTAGCTTGCGACTTATCGAAAGAAGCACGTGATGGGGCGATCGAAATGCTACGTCGCTTCGCTAACGCCACCGAACAACGTTGCGGTCTCAAAGACTTCAACGATGACGAGGCTCTGCCCACCAAATGCTGCTGAAGTGGTACGCAGCAGTCATTCTCGACCCTGAAAATTTGATCCGTATCCTGGCCTTTAGCGTGTCAGTGCGAAATAACAACTCTTGAAAGCCTTGAGAATGTCCGAAAAAATTTTGTTCTTCCCCATGTCTATGCCCGACGAGACGCTGCACTCTCGAATTAGCCGATATCATTTACTATCGGGAAACAATAGTGAACGCGAGACATTTAAAGATCTTTTTGGGGCTCATCCATTTCCGCTCAAAATAATTCCAAAGCAAATCGAAGATCTCGCGACTCGTCTGCCCGGTGATAAAATCATCAACCTTAATGAGTTGCTGATTTACAACACCATTCTCCCGGCATATAAACCGTTTTTAGGTGTTTCAGAAATCAGTCAAGGTGTTCACGACGACAGTGTAATGCCTATAGTTGCGAGGGTTCCTCGAAGGGAAGTCAGCAGCCATAGCATGGCGAAGATATGCCTCTCCTGCGTTCAGTCTGATCTAGTAGAAACTGGATATTCATACTGGCATAGAGCTCATCACATACCGGGCATTACTGCTTGCTGGCGTCACGGTGAGCCTTTAATACAATCGTGCCCCAGTTGCACTCATCCCTTTTACCGCCTCAACAAACTACTCCCAACGCTATCAAACCAATGTGTATGCGGCTGGAGCCCTATTGACCCTCATGCCGTTTCAGTATCACCGGAAATTGAGCATAAGCTCGCGCAGTTTGCAAAAGATCTTTTAGACCGAAATTTGCCCACAGTCCCATCGAAAATATTGGCTGACTGTTATCGTCGTCAAGCAAGGAAACGTGGTTATACTTATGGGAAAAACGTGTCGACATCAAAAATGTTCGACAGCATCGAATCGAAGTATGGCCCTGATCTATTATCACGAATCGATAATGCCTACGCCTCGGGTAAACATCATCAGTGGATAAGAACCACCATCGTTAGTGAACAACTCGATATGCCGATCACTCGGCACCTGATTATTTCTCACCATTTGTTTGATAGCATTGACTCTTTTGAGCGTAGCCTTACTCAAGAGTCATTACTATTTAGCGAAAAAAAAACCTCCTCAGTAAAAAAAATTAAAGCTACTTCTGACTCAAAGCAGACGCTTCATCGCCTTAAAGTCAGTCAACTCATAGAGGCACGCCCCACTGCAAACCTAGATTACTTATGGAAACATGCATATCAAGCTGTTCTCTGGCTAAATGTGAATGATAAAAAATGGCTTTTGGATAAACTCTCTTCAAGGGAAAGCACTCCAGTCACAAAGGAGCCGTCGGCCCATAAACTTGACTGCAAGTACGCAGACATTATTAAAGAGCGTATAAAAGAGATATATGATATTAGCAAAAAACCAGTTAGAGCTAATATCAGCAATATTCTGGCGTTGCTTCCTAAAAGGATAGTTGGTGGTATTTCCGAGCGAAAGGAAGCATTTCCGTTAGTGTCAGAACAGCTCGAATTACACTTGGAGTCCCTTTGGCATTTCCGTTTAAGACGGGCACTCTGGGGGCTGTCAGAGATGCGCCGCCTAGAACTCTCTCCAAACACGTCAAGTGCACAGTTATTGACGTCCCTACCTTCTCCAGCCTGGGGGGCACTAGTGAGCCATTTTGAATGGGATTTGGAAAAAATGATGAAGGACGGCATAGATATCGAAAAGGAACTAGCCAATACCAGCGTCACTCACCAATGGGAAGGACTGCCCGAATACGATCAGTCCATAGGTGGTCGAGCTTATGTGTCGATCCGAGCAAGAAGCTAACGTCGACTCGGCCTAAATGCTCCCCTTTAACTGTCGATGGCCAGCTCAGAGCCATCGACTGGCGGCTACTGACAACTCACAGGGCAGGGTTGAGATTCACGACAACCGTTCTTTAATCCAGCCTCGACTCTGGTTAGTTGGCTACGGCGACTGGACTGGCTTGGCCTCCGCGACTTTGATTAGGGTGACACGCACCGCCCGCAACGTCGTAAAGGAGATACAGCAATATATGGCTCAAGAGATAGCCTGAACGGCTTTCCATCACTGTTGCAAAATTGCACTCCACTTGGCCACCTGATTGAATTGGTACTGACCACTCGTTTGCATTGCACTTGACCAGGCGTTGCATTCGATCTGACCACCGATTGCATCGGATTTGACCAGCACGCTTAGTAACCGGGATCGCCTCAGAGCTATGCATTGCTGCCGGTGGTGACAGGCAGAAATCGGCCAAATACGGACAAAAATGGACGCTTCCATCTGTACAGTATTAGGCTTGGCCAGAAGCAGACATTCAGGGCCTAAGCGCCACCGCTATCCCACAGGCGCTCAGCCGAACCTCCATCGCATCGACTACAGCCTCATGTTCCCAGCGTTTCAGTCGCCGCTCCTTACCCGTCGTACATTGCTTCTGCATTAAGCAGGACTGGCAGCCCGAGAACCAATAACAGTGCAGTAGCATCCCGTCTTCCACCGTCGAATGTCGTCTGGTTAGTAACTGTCCCGCAGGGCACCGATACTCCCCCGACGCAGCGACGTAGATGAAGTCCTGCTTGCCGAATCGACCTTCAGCTTTGCTGCTGGATGTCAGTGGTTTCGGTACGAAGGTAGTGATTCCGGCTTGCTCGCAGGCAAGGATTTCCATGCCCTTGTAATAGCCTCGGTCGGCTACCACCGTCAACGATTCAACCCCGATCTCTTCACGCGCCAGGTTCGCCATATTGCTCAGTTGCGCCCGGTCATTACCAATGTTGGTCACCTCATGGGCGATGATCAGATGGTGTTTGTCGTCAACGGCTGTTTGTACGTTATAACCAACCGTTCCGGTACCTCGGCCGCTAGTGGCCATTGAACGTGCATCTGGATCGGTGAGAGAGATTTGTCGGTCCGGACTTTCGTGTAGCTGCGCCTCGATTTCCTTGAGTTTCTGCATCTGTTGTTTCAGGGTTTCTATTTTCTCTTTCAGCCGCTCTGCTTTGGCCTCGGCCACTTCGGGCGTTGCCCGATCCGCCGAATCCATCGCCGCAAGATAGCGATCAATACTTTGTTCGATCTGCTGCATGCGTGCCTTCACTTTACCTTGGGTGAAGTTACGGTCACGGTTGTTGACGGCTTTGAATTTGCTGCCGTCGATGGCGATGATCGATTGTGAGAAGAGGTTGAGGTTACGGCAGCGAACTACGAATTGCCGGCAGATGCTGCGGACGGCTTTGCCGTTGTCCTTGCGAAAGTCAGCAATGGTTTTGAAGTCCGGAGCCAAACGCCCAGTTAACCACATCAACTCGGCATTGCGCTGTCTTTCAGATGCTCCGCAACGCGTTTCTGTGAGGATGGCGATAAAACCGGTCATGGTGGAGACCAGCAGCCCGACGTAAGGCAATTTCTCGGTGATAGCGGCACGTTTTATCAGCCGAGGTTCGGCGGTGACAGGGCGGCCGTCACAGTTGTAGCTCCTTTCGGTCAATTGCGCTGGTGATTGTACAAAAGCCGCACCACTTCACCAGTCTCATTGCACCGGCTAGAAATTTAAAAAACTGCTGAGCTCATTCAATCGATGGACCAATCCCGCTACCGCATGTGTCATTGCTATTTGTGCGTGGAGTGCACAAGTCTTTTGTGATCAATGTTTAAAGTAACTTGGCGACACTTCGCAGAGATATAAATACGCAACAATATTAAGTCAGTAAATATTGGTTTGACATTGGCTCTATGACCTGCTCAAACTTATAGGTGTTGCGCAACAAACTTTCTTAAACGCAATACTACGGACAGGACTAAAAATATGGACTCTCTAGTTAATGATGTAACCTTCGAGCTTGAACTGGACACAGAAACTGCGGAGAAATTCTCCGTCATTCTGAACGATGAAAGCCTGATGCACGCCGGTTTTGTGGCACATCAGTCAAACAACAACGTGTTGACGCTGGCTCTGGCTGAAGACGTAAAAATCGCAGCCTGAAAAAACGGGAGGGAATTAATTCCCTCCCGTTTTTTATTGTGTCAAACATAATGCTTGTTTTAAATCTTTCATCACTCAAAGGTGACCCAATATGCAAAGGCTTAGTTCGAGCCTTCGTCGCCGCAGTGCCGAAGAAACATTGAAAATTATTGTCAATGATATTGCCCCGCGCTTGGGCATTACCCGAGTGACCGATACAACCTGGCTGGACCGCATCGGCATTCCGGTGTTTGCCAGTATACGACCCGATGCATTGAAGGGTTCGCTGTGTGTAAATGCTGGTAAAGGCCTCAGATCAGCAGAAGCCAAGATAGGCGCGTACATGGAAGCCATTGAGTTCAGCCTTGCGCAATACAACACGGCGCAACTGAAACTGTTAAAAACTACGCCGAGGAAACTCATTGAAAGCCACGAAGGACGAATAGCGTTCAATCAGTTCTGCATGTTATATGGCTTCTCTGCCGACGCCGATTCGCTCATCATGGCCATCGAAGCTGAAGATGTATTGCGCCAGCAAAAGGTGCTTGCACCGGCCGAATTGGTGTTCATTCCATACCCCGAAAACCCCGGGCAACAACTCTTTGGGGAAAGCTCCAGTGGCCTGGCTTCAGGCAATGACTTGGTCGAAGCCTCGGTACACGCTGTTTGCGAACTCATGGAGCGCGATGTTCAAGCCTTTAATCACCTGCATGACCGCTCCTGCCTCATCAATCTGGACCGCTACAGTGCAGAAATCGACGCCCTGATCAATAAAATCAATGACGCGGGGTTGAGCCTGTCGGTTCGTTACACCGAGAACTGTTTTGGCCTGGCCTACTTTCAGGCTTTTATCATGGAAGAGTCCTCCCAGGCGCCTATCTCTGTGGCCACCGGTTCAGGGTTGCATCCCATCAAGGAAATCGCCTTGATCCGGGCCATCTGCGAGGCAGCCCAAAGCCGTTTAAGCCACATACACGGCGGCCGGGACGACATCATCGAGCGCGTCAAATATTTCGAGAAAAAGGGCCGTTCGGCCGAACTTCAGGCCATCTCACGCTTGCGTACCGTGGCGGTCTCCCGGGACCAGATGATCGATTATTCCTCCATCGACTGCCAGGAAGCCGCAATCCCCACGATCGAATCGGCCTGGGAGTTGCTGATCGAGCGGTTGCAGCGCGTCGGGCTCAGTACCGTGCTAAGGGTCTTGCTCAGCAAAGCGACGGACGACATCACTGTGGTCAGAATTATTATTCCGGGGCTTGAAGCCTTTGAACCCGGCTTGAAAAGGGTCGGTCCGAGGTTAAGTACGTATGTCAAACAAAGCGCTTGAGATTTGCACACTGTTTGCTGGGCCCTCCCTGCAAGGAATAGACAGTCAATTGCTGGGCGGTGTGGTGATACACCCACCCGTCAAACGCGGCGATATCGAACGGCTGGTGGCGCAAAATCCCCCTTCGAACCTCGCCATTGTCGATGGTGTGTTCCATGCACATCCCGCCGTCGGCCATGCCGAGATACTCGACGCCCTGGGCGCGGGCTGGCACATTTGGGGATTGTCATCCATGGGTGCCATTCGCGCCTGTGAAATGGATACGTTGGGAGTGACAGGTTTTGGTGAAGTGTATCGACAATTCGCCAGCGACCCGGACATGTCCGACGACGAAGTGACCCTGATACATCAAGCACAAGAGCCTTTTCTTTCACTTAGCGAACCACTTGTTCATATCCGGACGTTTTTGAGTGCGTGGGCGTCTGAACAGATCATTACGCCAGCACAAGAACAACACGTACTACACTATCTGAAAAACATGTGGTACGGAAATCGAACACTAAGTTGTTTGAAAGAGGCCTTGCTAGCACTCCCTATCGCGGTAGAAAAAATAGACAGCGCCTTGGCCAACTTTTCTGCCTACAGAATAAAGAGCCTGGACTTGATCGACTTTCTCAAACTGAAACCATGGACGAGGACGGTAAAACAGAATGTCGCCATCAGAGATACTGTGTGAAATAAACGGTTTGCCCTTTGTGCACCCGATGTTCAACAGCATAAAACTTTTAACGCTTGTTGCTGTTGTGCGTAAAAATATCGAGGGCGGCGGGTTGCCTTTAACCGCCTATTTGCAACCGGACTTTGCCACCGCCCTGTATAACCGGCATGTCGAAGGTGCACCCGAGTTTCCACCCCATCAAACGCTCAGTAACGCCGAGCAGGTCATGTTGGCCGAAGCGAAGAGCAACCTCAAAGCCTTGCTGCCGGAATGGACCGGGCTATTGGACCTGCCGGTTAAAATATATAAGTTGCTGACTCAACAAGTCAGCCTGACCAATCCCGTGCTGCCGCAACAAATGTTTCTGGGCGAAGATGCGTTTACCAGCATTACGGACCTTGAAGAGTTACTGGTGCATGAACTGTCCCATATCTGGTCCAGTTTGATCGCCGAGATTTACGACTTCCAGCTCAAAGACAGTTCGAACAGTTACATACTGCCCTCAGGCACCGGTGGCAAGAACCCCAGGGGTGTTTTGCTGGCGTGTCTTTTTGCGGTCAGCGCCGTTAACTACCACCAGCGGTTGCTGTCCAGCGGTTCGGTGCGAGCTCGTCCCGAACGACTCGATTTCTTGCACCAGTATTTTCTCAAAAGCCTGGCCACTCTCCAGGCTTCGGCCGAACTGTCCGAAATCGGAAAACTGATTACCTCCAGGCTGGATGCGTTTTCCAGCGACCTGACCACTGACACCGCTCAAGGATGACCCATGGCAGTCGTACACTTTCCCCGGCAATTCATGTCGTACACCGATCAGCATAAAACACACGCCACCGAGGGCCTGTGTGTCAGCGATGTACTCAACAACCTGACCGCACGGTTTCCCGACCTGATTGGCCCGGTCTTCTCTGAGGACCTGTACCCGCTGCCGTTCGTGGGGTTGTTCGTCGACGGCATGCCCGTGACCAGTGAGCATGACCGCCGTTGTCCCCTGGACAGTAACGCGCAATTGATTCTAATCAACGCCGTGGCAGGTGGCTGACATGCAATGCAACCTGAAGACGGACACCTCCCGTTACGCCCGCCAGATAATCCTCAGCGAGGTCGGCGCTGAGGGGCAGCAGCGCCTCAAAGACAGCAAGGTGCTGGTGGTCGGTGCCGGGGGGCTGGGTTGCCCGGTACTCCTGTACCTGGCAGGTGCTGGCGTCGGGACGATCGGCATCATTGATAACGACATCGTCGACGTGAGCAATCTGCACCGACAAATACTCTATTCGATTGCCGATGTAGGCGACCTGAAAGTGTTGGCAGCCTTGCGCCGCATCAACCAGTTGAACCCCGACATCGTCGTCCGCACCGTTGCCACGACGCTGAACCTGGACAATGTCCTGTCGCTGCTGGCGGAATACGACATCATCGTCGACGCCACTGATAACTTCGACGCCAAATACCTCATCAGTGACGCCTGTATCGAGTGCGAAAAACCGATGGTCTATGCTTCGATCAGTCAGTTCGAGGGGCAGGTGTCGGTATTTAATTATTACAACCGACACACCCAACAACGGGGGCCGTGCTTCCGGGATCTGTTCGAAACACCGCCGCCACCGCACTTGACACAAAACTGCTCGGAAGCGGGAGTTCTTGGCGTCATATCTGGCTTGCTCGGTTGCTTTCAGGCCAATGAAGTACTCAAGCTCATCCTCCGTGCCGGGGAGCCATTGAGCGGGCAATTGTTGTCTATCGACGGCCTGGACAACACTTTTCACCTGTTGAGCATCAACAAGAAAACACGGAGCCGGCCCCCTGCTGGAACGCTTGGCGCCGCGACCACACCTGAGTGGCGCGACAGCGACTGGCTGTCACCCCAGACACTGCATGACTGGATAGCGACACAAGCGCCATTTCAATTGGTCGATGTGCGTGATGTCCACGAGCATCAGCAAGGTTCGCTGGGCGGTGGACTGATTCCGCTCAAAGACATCATCAAGCGCCAGGAAGAGCTCGATACCACCCGCCGTATCGTTTTCTATTGCAAATCCGGCGTCAGAAGCAAGGCAGCCCTACTGGCCGTTCGCAGCGTCAACCAGGATGCGGAACTCTATAGCCTTGAGGGTGGGATCGAGCAATATCTGGCGATCTACCCTGATGACCGTCACCCCGTCGTTTCTTGAACGCCCCCGGCTTGCGCAGTAGCCCTATCTGGATCAAAGGTACGTCAATGAGTGCAAATTTTTCAAGCATTACGTGGGGCTTTCCCGGCATCGACCGGCGTCTGCTGAAAGTGCAATTCAGCTTTTTACTTATGGTTCTGGGTGGACGGTGCAATCAACTGGCGGTGGCCTGGTGGGCCTTGCAGGAAACCGGCTCTGCGCTGTACTTCGCCAACATGATTGCCTGTTCCATTGCGGCGGAGGTGTTAGCCAAACCCCTGTTGGGATGGCTGGGGGACAAGTACAACAAAATCCTGATCATCAAGCTGGCCTCATGGATCAGCCTGCTGGCAGCGCTGTTGATGGTGGTTCTGTCCGCCACGGGGTCGTTCAATCCCTGGACGGTGGGCGCGCTGATGATGATCAGCAGTGCGATTGTCGGTGTGCGCGACCCTCTCCAGGCGTCGATCATTCCTTTGTTCGCAGACGACGATAAAGTTTCCTTGGCCTTTCGGACCAAAAGCGTGATGTCGTCCTTTTCTATTCTGCTGGGGCCGGTACTGGCTAGCGCGTTGATTTACGGGTTCGGTATCACGTTCGCCTTTGCTGCCGATTTTTTTGCGATTCTCATCGCCGGAGCGTTGATCGCGACCATCCCGAGCCACATCGGTGCCACCGGTCAAGGCGAAAAAGCCCCGGGTGCCAGCGGCTTCAGCATGATTTATTCCGGTTTCAAAGTGGTTTACGGAGTGAAAGTCGAGTTTTACCTGGCCATCATTGCAATGCTGATCAACTTTGCCCTGTTTCCGTTCTTCACCATTCTGATTCCACTGTACGTAAAGGACGTCATCCAGTACCCGGTCACATACATCGGTCTGCTGGATTCATGCTTCGGGCTGGGCATTCTGGCGGGCAGTTACAAGATCATCGGCTGGTTATCCGACCGGGTTCCCCGTGACATGTGTGTGTCCGCAGGTTTTGCATTACTGGGGTGCAATCTGGTGGTGGTCGGCACCGTTTCATCGTCGTTCATCGTACCCGCGGCCTTTTTCTGCGGCGGCGTAGGCCTGATGTTGATCAACATCCCCACCTCCGCAGTGAGGCTGCTGGCGACGCCCAAGCTCCATCGCAACCGGATTTTTGCCACGGTTTCATTTCTGTCTGCGGCGGCCAGCCCCTTGGGCAGTTTTGCGATGAACACCCTGATCGCCGATCTGGGGGTTGCACTGACAATCACGCTGCTGGGTGTCATGGTGCTGCTGTTGTCTCTGCTGGTCTTTCTGGTACCCGATTTCAAAACTTTCATGCGTTCCCCGGATACGCAGCTCAATGATGCCTACCTGGAAAAATACCCTGAAGCGTTTGCGCACTGACGTGCCTCGCCGCCCCCCGCCTCTTACAAATGGAGTTGCCTTTCACCATGCCGGACTTCAAGGATCGACCTGAATCTGCTCGACATGAACAGATCTTCTGCGGCCAATATTATGATGATATGGGCTGTACCGGTTTCCTGGGGGACCCGTCCAAGGATCGAATCTCGGTTCTGATGCTGGGGCTTTCGGACGGTGTGGCGCTGGCGCCGATCGCAGCCAGCACCAGAGTGGCCCATCTGTTGGCCGTTGATCTGGACGAGACCGCATTCGTGCGCAGCCTCGATAACCGGAACCGACTTGCAGCGCATATCGACTTTGACAGCGTGGTCGCTGATGCCGCGCACTTCCTGGACGTCACCCCCGACCGGTACGACGTCATTATTGTCGACCTCTACACCCAGAGCGGTTATGCCCCGATAGTGTTTGATCACGGGTTCCACCAACTATTGAAGAGCAGCCTCAACCCCCTCGGTCATGTGGTGTTCAACGGTTTTGGCGTCCCCATGAATCTGGACCCGTTCAACGGCCCTGCGCCCCAGGCTTGGCTCGCCCACTGCCTGAACGACAGTTGGGGCGACATTCATTACCTGCCCCACCGACGCAATGCGACGTTCATTATCGGCCCACCTCCATCAACCACACCACGCACCGCAGCTGCCCTAGAGTCTTTATGTGCCAGTGACCGGCTCTTCATGGACATCATGAGCCTTCGCCTGCGCTATCTGACACCCACGGTTATCCGTCACGCGCCGCTTGAGCCTCCGGCGCTGGACTTCGTCGGAATTGATCTCGAGGTGCACAAACGCTGGAAGGAGTCGTTACCGGCCTTATCGGCACTGCTTCCAGACTCGCTGAAGCTGAGCAAACCCAACGATCTTCGCGTGTTACTGGATGACCCGGACGCTTGCCAAGCGCTGCAAGAACGATTGTTGAAGGACAAGTCTTCGCTGCGTACCACGCTGGCGTTGCTGATCGCAGGCGAAGTCAACTTCTCGGACCGCGATATGTCATGGCTTCCCGACTGGGTCCTCACGACACTGGAGAATAGCGTCGAGATCCACCCACGAGACTGGCTGGAGGGTTTACTTCCTTATGCCTATGGCGTCATTACCCACAGAACCCGGGGGGATGTGACCAAAGTGGAAGGCTTTCGACGGGCGCTGGCCCGATTGTCACCGAGCACATGGCGGTCCGACGTTTCACCGAGCCGAGCGCCAAGCGCGTAGCCGCGGTAATACTAGGTGGGAGTATGGTAAGCGTGAATCGGGGCAGTGGCTAGGCGGGTGTAGTTTGATATCAGCAGCTACTTTCTGTAAGCAGCCTCAGGGCCGAACGTCCCCTATTGGCCGAAAGCTGAACTTGGCGAACGTCCGCATTGGGTCGTCCTCTGCCGGTCATGGCCACGAGGCCTGCAGGTCAAATCCGATGCAAATTATTGGTCAAATCGAATGCAAATGGCTGGGCAAGTCTGTGCAATTACCTAGCGGATAGGCTCTCGACAGAACTGGTATAGCCTCCCTTGATTTTTCTATGCCATCATCAATGCTTGTAAAATCGGAGGCTAAGGACATGGCAAACGATTTACCACCAGATTACATAGAGTTCGCGAAACAGTTGGGGTTCTCGTCACCAGAGCAGTGGGACGTGACCAGGGGAAATCTGAAAGATGGCTGGAAACGAATTCATCGTCGCATTGTGACAGGGCGGTCTCTTCGGGGGACGATTCGGGACTTTGTAGCTAGAATGAATTCGTCTGACGATCACTTTAGGCGTAAGTCCGGTGAGGTCGGGGTAACTAGGGTAACTCCAGTATCCGCGCAGATTCAGCTTTTTGATGATCTATACCCGCAATTTGCGCCTTATGTTCCCCCTCAGACGTCGGTAGGGTCTGAACACCGGATAAAAAAACTGAAAGCTCCCAAAATCCGAAAGTCGAAAGTCGAAAGTCGAAAGTTAAGACGCCTATGTTTGTACAAATTGGATTTGGCTTAGAAAGCACCTTCCGGCCACGGAAAATCGAGAGGGACAGCGTGATTCTTGACGAACACACTACACCAATTGAAAAAGCCTCAAAGAGCATAATTTACGTGCCAGGTTGGTCGCTAAGCGGATCATATGGGGACAGCGATTAATCCTGATATTTCCAAGATTTCAGTTGTTGCGCTAGATTTGTCAATTCTATACTGCTCAATTATTTTATAAAGGTCATCTCATGTCCCGTCTTGCTGAATTCCGTCAACTCGAAAAACACTTGGCCGAACAACTCGCTGCCCTTGAAGCCATGAAAGGCGACGAAGGCCTGAAAAAAGAAGTTGAGTTCGAAACTAAGCTGCGGGCTTTGCTTGCCGAGTACGGTTATAGCCTCCGCAACGTCATCGCGCTCCTCGATCCCCAGGCAGCAAGCCGTGCTTCTACTACCGCTGCCCCGAAAAGTGTCCGTAAAGCACGTGACGTCAAGATCTACAAAAACCCAAATTCGGGCGAGTTGATCGAGACCAAGGGCGGGAACCATCGCCAGCTCAAGGAATGGAAAACTGAATTCGGCGCGGACATTGTTGAGTCCTGGCGCACTCAGTAAGATCGGTTTGAGTACAAATGAGGGCCCTGCGGGGCCCTTTTACGTAGCCAGATGCGGGGTAATCATGGAGCGACATCTCTACAGGTTCAGGACAGCGGATCGTCTGCTCGGAAAAGATGCCACCGAGACCAAGGAGGCTGTGCCGGGAGAGCTTGAGAAGTTTGAGATTTACTTCGCACCGCCTGAGCAATTGAACGATCCTCTAGCAAAAACGTTATGAATGCCTGCAAAGGGTCATTAGCTACTCTTCGCGACGGGCAGAAATCGGCCAAACGGTCACTTGTTACTAATTCCGACGCATTAACGCTCAAAGCCATGCGAGCGCCGATGATGCTGTCGAATACCGTCAATTCGCTTCATTCAGCTCGTTTTTTTCTATAAGACAAATAGAAAATGAACGGTTCCGATCAGGACAGCCCCTCTGGCAACTGCCCTGCGCCCGGCTGATGCAAGGAGATGTTCAGTCGCGCCCGCCGGCAATCAGTCGATAAACCAACGCCCCCGCTACCGCCCCCAAAATCGGCGCGAGCCAGAACAGCCAGAGCTGCGACATCGCCCAGTCGCCCACATAGAATGCAACCGCCGTACTTCGCGCGGGGTTGACCGAGGTATTGGTCACCGGAATGCTGATCAAGTGAATCAGGGTTAGCGCAAGCCCTATGGCCAGCGGTGCAAATTCAGTGGCGGCGCGCACCGAAGTAGCCCCCAAAATGATCAGCACAAACACCCCGGTCAACACGACCTCACAGATAAAGGCCGCCCACAACGAATAGCCCCCCGGCGAGTGTTCTCCATAACCATTGGTAGCAAAGCCCGCACTTACATCAAAACCGGCCTTGCCGCTAGCGATCAGAAAAAGTACGCCACCGGCAACAAGCCCACCCAATACTTGCGCCAAAATATAAGGCAACAGTTGGCGCGTGGGCAGCCGTCCACCGACCCAAACACCAATGGAAACCGCCGGATTGAGGTGGGCGCCGGAAATGGGCCCTATGGCATAGGCCATGGTCAACACGCTCAAGCCAAATGCCAGGGATACACCGAGATAACCGATGCCCACTGCCGGAACGCTGGCCGCGAGCACGGCACTGCCGCAGCCCCCCAGCACCAGCCAAAACGTACCGAGAAACTCTGCCCCGTATTGCTTCATCCACAATCCCTCACGACCGTGAGGTCGCAGAATAGAAAACCACGTTAGAGAAAGGCTGACGCGATGAGCGCCAGGAATTGAATGACACATCCGTGTGCCCAGTGCTCGTCTTATAGGTTGCAAGGCGCCGATCCAGAACCCCTTGCGACTACGGCCAGAGCCAAGGCTCCTCCGTCTGCAGCGTATTGCCCCCCGTCGTCCCTGAACTCAACGGCCGGCAAACTAACAGCCGGTTGTGCCGGTTGGGGTCAATTGCGATATTTGTTCAGAATTGCGTGAAGATTCGCTGCCACGTTTGCATCACACAGTGGGACGGGTTGTTCAGGTGAGCGGCAGGCGCCTGCAAGGGCCTAGTCCCCCACAACACCAGCACCGTCGGGGAGAGATCTTCGGTCCATTCGTCACCGAGGTCCGTTTCAGCACCGACGAAGAAACTTGGCCATCGTCGCGCATGAGGTAACCAACATTGGTAATGACCCGGCTCAACTAAGCAATATGGCCATCAGGCGCGTGAAGAGATCGGAGCTGAGTCAGATTCGAGGCGAACAAGCGGCTGCGCTCATCTCGGTAGCTGGGCCAATGTACTGAGCAATTGGCTGCGGCTGGTTTTCTTGCGCAAGTCCTGTTGGACCTTAGCGTCCTGGCCATGCAGGTGAAACCTGTGTTTGCCAATTTCGATACCGAGAAGCGTCATCGTGGTCATGAGAGATCCTCCGCCGAAAACGGGAAAAGCCCTGCAAGCGTAAACCTGCAGGGCTTCTCGCTAAGCCCGACAGGTAAACCTGTCGGGCTTTTTTTGTTCACACCGCTGAAAATTAGACGGTTTGGTCTTTAATGGTGGTGCTTGGACCGTTGGTCTTGACGCTTTCAATCCCTGCGGCGCGCGCCGCTTCAGACGAGTAACGCTGGCTGTTGCCAATGACCTGATGGTTCGCTGCCTTGAGGTTGAAATAAGGCTTACCGTCCTTAGCCACTTCCTTGGCATAGCGTGCGTCAACAGGGCTATTGACCTGTACCGAAGCAATGCCATTTTCGGCTGCGCTGCGAGTGGTATACCGCTCACTGGTCAAAATGATTTCAGCGTTGCCTGCCTTGAGGACGAAACGAAATTGTCCGTCAGTGCTTTTGCTCAACTCGTACCAACCTGCCATGAAGTGACTCCTTTATAGTGTCCGGAATTGCTGTTACAGCTAAGCGACGAAGGTGGCGCCTTCCATAAATACCCTGAGCAGGCGTTCCGCGATCTTTGGCGCTCTACCGGTGGCGACTGGGACGCCAACCCTTGGGTCTGGGTCGTCGAGTTCAAGAAAGTGAAGCCGTGCTCCCGAAGGCCATGACCGTAAGCACCTGCATCTGGGGCGTCATCTTCCTCACTGTCGAGGAAAATCAAAAATAGGAGCTCACCCAACTAGGGCCTAGCACTCCGTGCTTGGTAAAGAGCCAACGCTGGGTGAGCGGTGATAACTCTATCTAGCGTTGCGGCATGCGTCTCGAACACAATTCTGAATAAATCTGAAGAGCCTGCCGGTGAACGGCGGGCAAGGAATTCGCATGCCCGAATTACAGCGGAACGCGGTGCTCTTTCCCGGCTTTCATTCGCGACGCCGAAGTGGGCGATTCCGACTCTAAATAAACCCTGGACAATACTTGGTTTGATCTAGGCTTGAATGAAATCACGCGGGAGAAAAACTGAATAGCCCCAGATTTCGTAGACACATCTGACTGACTGCTCTTGGCCGATTTCTGCCTTTCGTCACCGGCAGCTATGGGTCTAGGCTGTGTGAAAACGTTTGAGAGCAAGTCTGACAGTCAGAATCGGAACGAACGACGCATTCCTACGCAAACTTCAGGTCTGGCTGACTAACCAAACCCTGGCAGATTTTACGTAGCAACGCAGACTACGAGACGGTGCATGCATTTTCACACAGCCTAGGTCGATTTCTGCCAGCCGCAAACGGACCTAGGCGACCCTCAAACAGGCCTTTAGGGCGCTACATGATGTTGAGCAATGGCCATTTTCTAGAATTCCCTACAAAACCTAAAGATTAAAAAATTGGTTTCTACCTCGTTCTTTAGCTATATAGAGAGCTTTATCGGCTCGGGCCAGTAGTACGTTATCTGGTTGCAGTGGGTCAAATGTATGTAATGAAAAACCAACGCTTATAGTTAAGTATCCTGTGCTGGAAGCGGAGTGCGGTATTCTCAAGTCTCGCACTAGTTGGCATAGAGTTTCGACGTGCCGAGCTGATTGGTCTTTCGTCATGCCGTTGGAAAGAATTACAAATTCTTCACCGCCATACCTGGCTGCAAAATCAGAACCTCGCTGGAAAGACTTATTCAAACTATCAGCGACACGTATTAATGCTTCGTCGCCAGCCTGATGCCCATAAATATCATTGAATGACTTGAAGTTATCGACATCAATCATGGCAAGTGTCAATGAGTCGCTGTTGCGGCATGCAATTTTACATTGAATTTCGAACTGTGTATCAAAAAAACGACGATTGTAAATGCCTGTCAGTCCATCTTTTATGGATAGTTGTTCGAAGTGTGCTTTCATTTCCTCTAGGGACTGATGCTCGTCGCGAAGTTGCTGTTGTATTAGTATGCGAGGCGTTACATCTTTTTGTATACCTAAAAAATTGGTTACAATTCCATTTTCATCATGAATTGGAGATATGCTTAGCTCATTCCAAAACATCGTTCCATCCTTGCGGTAGTTTCGCAAGGTTACGAGGCAGTGCTCACCCTTTTTAACGGCGTTGTGAACTATTTCAAGTTCAGGCTGTTCTTGATCGTTTTTTTGTAGGTATCGGCAGTTAATGTTAGTGATTTCTTCAAACGAGTAACCGGTCATGCGCTCAAACGCAGGATTTACAAAAATCAGCGGATTGTCGTCGATACAATTATCGGAGATGGTGATGCCATCTCGAGAATCCATAACTGCCTGTTTAAGAATTTCAATCTTCATGCAAATTCCGTTAGTAGGATTGAATGGAGAAGCGCTGTTTTAAAAGGGTATAACATCTAGATAGCACAATTAATTAACTTGCTTAATGTGTAAGTGTAGTCGTTGGAAAAATACAATGTCTGTTTTTTATGCTTTCGATAGCCGTTGCGATTGATTTCAGTCAAAAGTTCCGCAGAAATGGCCTTGGCTGGCTGATTGCGTCAGAAATGACCTGCATTAGGGCATCAGTATTAAAGGCTTAACTGGTCACTTCTTTTTCGCGCGACCGCTTGGTGACCGGCAGCTTTTGGCCGTAAGCCGCACTCCGCGAATGGCTATATTGGGTCGATTCTGTTGAAAAAGTAGCTCCCCTGTCTGGCCTGCGGCAAAATCTCTGCATTGGCCAGCAGGGAAGCACGCA